>JAFWWX010000292.1 GCA_017517985.1 Clostridia bacterium
CCTGGGGAACACCGGGCATAAGTTTTTCACAAGCCTCGATACCGATAAGGTTTGCAGGGTTGTGTAAAGGAGCAAGGTCACAGCATTTCTGGATAGCTGCTTTAACTTCTTCTGCTGTTACAATTCCGTTTTCGTGAACATCAAGATATGTTACCTCATAGCCCTGTTTTTCAAGTTTTTTGAGTGTATGGAGTACTGCGTGATGCTCAAACTTGGTTGATACTATGTGCTTTTTATCTTTTTTTGCACCGTTTATTGCTGCAGAAAGAATTGCCTGATTGTCCGCTTCGCTTCCACCGGAGGTGAAGTAAATTTCGTTTGTATCTGCACCAAGGCATTTTGCAATTCTTTCTCTTGCATCTGTTAGTGCTTCTTTTGCTTCCTGACCTATTGTATGAAGGCTTGAGGGGTTGCCGTATATTTTATCAAAGTATGGGAGCATAGCATGAATCGCTGTGCTGCTTGTTTTTGTCGTTGCTGCGTTATCTGCGTAAATTGTCATAACCGACAGTCCTTTCTTTTTGGTCTTTGCTGTTATTAGTCCTAATCCAGAGACTTTTTCAGATACCCTGGAATTATATCATACATATCCTACTTTGTCAATAGGAGATATTGTATATTGTTTGAATGTTTGAGCAAAGTTATGTAAATGTTGTAATATCATACTTTGCCGTCGAGTAAATCTTTAAGAGTGACACTTTCAAGATATGTGTCAATGATGCCGTCAAGTTTCTGCCAGAGGGGAAGTGTTATACAGCCGTCAGCACTCCGGCAAACTGTGTCACAGCCGGCCTCAAGGCAGGCAACCGGTGCAAGTGAGCCTTCAGTTAGCTTCAGTACCGAGCCTATTGTGTATTCGCAAGGGTCTTTTACGAGTTTGTAGCCGCCGTCTTTGCCTCTTTGGGACTGCAGAAATCCTGCTTTGTTAAGTACAGCCACAATTGCCTCAAGATATTTCATTGAAATTTTCTGACGCTCGGATATTCCTTTTAGGGAAACGTATGCATCTTTATCCTGACGCGCCAGGTCAATCATAACTCTCAGAGCATATCTGCCCTTTGTTGAAATCATCATAATATATCACACTTTCTATTATACTTACTGTGCGTTGTTTTTCTTTGTGCTGTCCTTAAAAATCAGTTCCGGACTTTTTATGCTGACTTTTGTTCTTGCAGGAACAGACTCCGTGATAAATGAATTACCGCCTATAACCGCATCTTCGCCGATAACAGTTTCGCCGCCAAGGATTGTAGCACCGGAATAAATAGTAACATTGTCTTTGATTGTAGGATGTCTCTTTTTACCCTTGAGAGCCTGACCGCCACGGGTTGAAAGGCCGCCAAGTGTGACACCCTGATATATCTTTACTCCGCTTCCTATTATTGTCGTTTCGCCGATAACTATACCGGTGCCATGGTCAATAAAGAAGTACTCACCGATAATAGCACCGGAGTTTATGTCGATACCTGTTCTTGAATGAGCGTATTCACTCATTATTCTCGGAATAAAGGGAACATTTGCACAGTACAAAACGTGGGATATTCTGTAAACATATATTGCTACAAGACCGGGATATGAGAAGATAATTTCTTCCTTGCTTTTAGCCGCAGGGTCTCCGTCGTAAAAAGCTTGAACATCCTTATAAAGCATCTGCTGAATATAGGGAAGTTTCTGAAAAAGACCTGTGGTAATTTTTTCGCTCTTTTCCTTTATCTGCTGTTTTGTGAGATTGTCAGGATTGAAGTAATTAAAAGCTATTTCAATCTGCTTTGCAAGTGTATCAAAGATTCTTGAAAGTTTATCACCAATGTAATATTCAGAAAGATTTGCCGAAGTATATTCGTTGTCAAAATATCCGGGGAATATTACCTTGCGAAGCTCACGAAGAATCTCGATAATTTTATCGCGGTCGGGCAGGGGATTTGAATCCTCTTTGTTTATAAGCTCGGTTTCTTTATGATTTGCAATAAGCTCACCTGTTATTTTTTTAATCTGTTCTTCGCTATATGTGTTCATATAGATTAATACCTCTTTTCGGTGGACTTTAAGGCTATTGTTTACCTTGTTTAAAGTATACCATTTCAGTAGGAATTTGTCAAGGTGGAAAATTATGATTCTCCCATTCCGACAAACTCCCATAAAACTTATAGGATAATTTGACATATTCCACAAAATTGCACTGAAAAAATAATATGTGTTATTTGTCAGAGTTTATTATAAGCTTAGAGTTAAAATTGCAAATAGGCAGTTCGTAGTCTGCAATATGCACATACGGTTAAGCATAAATTTGATATATACAGACAAAATTTGTATTTTTTTGCTCTTTATCTTGACTTTTTGTATATTATGCTATGATAAATAATACAAATATTCCAATATTTGTATTATTACAATTCAAGGAGAAAGAAAATGAAAAAGATTATAGTACTTGCACTTACAGGTATTTTGGCAGCAGGAATGCTTGTTTCTTGTGGAAAGTTCACATGTGACCTTTGCAGCGAAGATAAGGTTGGAAAGAAATACAAAGAAGATTTTATGGGCGAAGAGATTACTATTTGTAACGATTGCCATAAAGAACTTAAAGAACTGAGAGATTCAGTTGCGGACCTTTTTGGTTAATTTTTGTTTTAGAAATAATACATACATATTATAAAAACGGACAGGAAGTCAAAGCCTGTCCGTTTTTTGTATACCAGTAGCAATTAAAACTGTGTTATCCGTTAATTTCGTCACTTGTGAACGCTTTGTAGTAATCGGATATTTTACCACCCAGATATTTAAGAAGTATTGATGCATCACGCATATTTACACTGCCGTTAAAATCAAGATCGAAAATTATACTGTAGTCAGAGGTTTGATTTCTTGCGCCTGTAGCATATCCGAGAAGGGAGGCTGTAAGGTCATTACCGTCAACTGTACTATCACCGTTGTAGTCGCCGAGAATTCCGTAGCTGTAGCCGTTTTGTGCAGCATACTGTATTGCGCCTTGTGCGACAGGGGAGAAGAAAAGCTTTACTCCTTTGTTAAAAGCATTTTCAAAAATAGTTACCGAGCCATTTTTGATAATTACTTTTTCAACATTCTGTGCGTCTTTAAAAGCCCCCTCAGCTATTTCATCAATATGTTCAGGCAAAGTAACAACAGTATCGTTACCGCTGTATTTTAAAAGTCTTCCTGCGGCATAAAGCATGCCGTTATCATTCATAAGGATACCTTCATTTGATGGTAAAGTATCGCCACCAATATAAATTGTACCAACAGAATCCGTCATTGGAATAAAATCAGAGAACAATACAACTCCGTTTTCATCAGCTGTTGTTTGGTTGATATATATTATGTTGTCCTCATTGATTTCCGGCATATCTTTGTTTGTATAATCACCTGAAACAACAATTATACTGTAGGACTTTCCGGGAGTTTTTCCGGTTATTTCTACAGTGTATGAGCCATCTGAATTTTCGGAAAAATCCTCTGCACTTGCTGTGTATACTGTACACATAAGTAACGCAATTGAAAAGATGGCCATAAGAGATATTTTTTTCATAAGTTGCTCCTTAAATGAGAATATATAAAGTATAGCACACAAAAAAATATTTGTCAATAATGGGACTATAAACAAAAAAACAGCCGGTTGCCGGCCGTTTTGATGGTATATTTACTGTTTGTTCTTGAGAAGGTCTCTGATTTCAGTAAGAAGAACTTCTTCGTTTGAGGGCTTTGGCGGTTCCGCCACTGCTACCTGTTCCTCTTCTTTCTTTCTCATAGCCTCTGCTTTTTCTCTTAATTTTGTAATTACCCTTACAACAACAAAAATGCAGAAAGCGATAATGATAAAGTCAATGATTGTCTGGAGGAACACACCGTAGTTAATTGTGACAGCGGGAATTTCCGGAGCTTCTGCCGTACCTGTACCTATTTCCGCAGCCTTGAGAACTATCTGACCTGCAAGCTTTCCACCGCCGGTGATTGCTGTAATACAAGGTGTGATTATTTCGGAAACAAGAGCTGAAACAATCTTGCTGAAAGCGCCACCGACAACAACGCCGACTGCCATATCAACAACATTACCGCGAGTAATAAATTTTTTGAAATCTGCAAAGAATCCCATTTTTCAATACCTTTCCTTTCAAAAATATAATAAATAAATTTTCAAATACCTTATGTATTATATCACCATTATTTTCTTCCGTCAAGAGAAAAAATAAAATTTGCCGGATATTCCGTAATCTTGTTACAAAATGGTTTTTAGTGATTACTTTTTATATACTTCTTCTTTAAGTACGCCTATATAAGGCAGATTTCTGTATTTTTCGTTATAGTCAAGACCATAGCCTATTACAAATTCATCGGGGATTTTGTATCCGCAGTAATCGACCTTTACATCCACAACTCTTCTATCGGGCTTATCAACAAGTGCACAAAGCTTTACACTGTGAGCTTTTCTGCTTTTCAGATGTACCAATAGGTTTGAAAGCGTGTGACCTGTATCAATAATATCCTCCACAACAACTACATCGTAATCTTCAAGTGTTTCGTACGAGAGGTCATACTTAACCTTGACCTGACCTGTTGAAACAGTGCCGGAACCATAGGAGGAAACCTTCATAAAATCAAGAATGCAAGGAATACGGATAGCTTTTAAAAGGTCTGCTGTAAAAGGCAGTGAGCCCTTGAGAATACAAACGAGAAGTAGCATCTTGTCCGAATCCTTATGATCCTGTGTTATTTTGTCTGCAATTCTCGTGACTGCGTCTTTTATCTGTTCTTCGGTAACGAGAATATTTTTTACATCCTGTTCTATGTTGTAGATTGACATTTTATTTTCCTCTCAATATAAAGGTTATTTTGATTTAGCTTCTTTTTCAAGTCTTTCGCGTTCAGCTTGAGAAGCACGAAGATAAATAGGTGAAAGACCGGCCCCTGAAGCTTCGCAAGCCTCCTTTGAAAAAACGGCTGTTTTTGCAACAGAGAAAGCGTTTTGGTACATATCGGCACTGTCGCAAAGGGTATATTTAAACGGACATTCCGTTCCCTTTTCTTCGGTGAATTTGTCAAATAAATTTTTGCAAAGCGTTGCACCGTCACCAACGAGTAGAATTTTTTTGCCTGAATATTTTTCCGAAAGCTCGGAATAAATCTGATCTGCTGTTGGAAGTCTGTCGTCACAAAGACGGACAAGCTTTCCGTTTCTGCCGGTTTTAAAAAGAGCGTTATAGAATTGGGAACGTCTTGCATCCATAACCGGACAAATAATATAGCCGGAATAGTTCTTTACATTTTCCGAAAGAGCAGCCAGAGAGGACACTTCTATACATCTGTGAGAAATCCCTTTTGCCGTGAGGGCAAAGGATATGCCCTTGGCACATGAAACACCGATTCTTACTCCGGTAAATGAGCCGGGGCCGGCGCTGACCGCAATAACGCCTATATCGTCAGAGGTGATTCCGGCCGATGAAAGACAACTGTCAATCATCGGTAAAAGGGTTTCGCTGTGAGTAAAACCGCAGTTGCTTGTCCAGAGTGAGAGTGGAATAAGTTCTGTTTCAGAACCTTTTGCCACACAAACCGAGGCGGTTTTTGCTGTAGTATCAATTGCAAGTGTATACATTAAATAATCACCAAACTTTACTTGTTTTTTTCAGTAACTTCACTGTTGGTTTTGCAACGTCGAGTGAATAACAATGCTTTCGATTTTTTGCCTTAAATCCTGGTTTGCAATAAGCTTTCCAATGCCCTGAATGACGCAGTCAAGAGGTCTGTCGGCAATTCTGACATTCATCTTTGTTTTCTCATGTAGATAAAAGCTTATACCGCCAAGTAGAGCGCCGCCACCGCTGAGCATAATTCCCGTGTCGTATATATCGGCACACAATTCCGGAGGAGTTGCTTCAAGAACAGAACGGATAGCCTCAAAAAGCGAGGAAAGAGGTTCTGTTATTGCTTCTCTTACCTCGGAAGAGTACAGTGTAAATTCTGCGGCTTTTCCGTTACGCATATTTCTACCCTTTACCTCTATTGCACCAATATCAGTACTTGGATGAGCAGAGCCTATTTTTGTTTTGATTTCCTCCGCACTTGCACTGCCAATAAGAACATTAAATTCCTGCTTTATATATGAAATAATAGCATTATCAAAGGTGTTTCCGGCAATTTTTACCGAAGATGAGCAGACAATACCGCCGTGAGAGATTACGGCAATTTCGGTTGTTCCGGCACCTATGTCAACAATCATACTGCCTTTTGGTGCCATAACAGGAAGTCCGGCACCTAAAGCCGCACATATGGGTTCCTCAAAGGTATATACACTTCCGGCGCCAGCTTCAATTGCAGAGTCAAGAACTGCTCTTTTTTCCACTTCCGTTATCCCGTAAGGTACACAGATAATAACTTTAGGGCGCAGACCTGGTATAGAACCTATTGCACGTTTCATAAAATCCGAAAGCATCTCTGCACAGAATTCAAAATCTGAAATCACTCCGTCGCGTAACGGATAAAGGGATTTAAGTGATGCAGGAGTTTTTCCTATCATCCTTTTTGCTTCTTCGCCGGTAGCTACAATATTTTCAGTATCCTTTTCAAAAGCAACAACCGACGGTTCCCGTACAGCAATTCCTTTTTCAAGGGTATAGACAAGGGTGTTGGATGTACCCAAATCTATTCCCACATACCTTGAACTGTTCAAATTTTCACTCTCATTTCTACGGAGAAGACTCTCCGGTTATATGTTTTCCAGTAGTCCGCAAATATCTGAAATTTCCACATTGTATCCGCGGACTTCAGCTTCTTTTTGTGGAAGAATAATTCTATCGTAAGTATCTTTTATAAATCCGTTTTCAAATATCAGTGCATTTTCACCGCATCTAAGGGTGCTGTTACTGCATCGGGAGGCAACTGACGCGGAGTCCTTTTCCATACGGATACGCAAAAGCTTTTCAAGGTTGCTTATTTCGTCTGTGTGTTTTTCCCTTGTTATATCCACTGTTACAGCGCCGTCTTTTGCAAAGGAAATCAGCTGTGAAACAGCAAAAGCACCTTTGCAAAGATTATCCGTCATAACATCTTCAGGCTCAAGAGAAGATACCACATAAAGTATCTTTTTACAGCAAAGAAGCTCGGAAAGACAAGCCGAACTGCCGTTGTAAAGCTGATTTACGTTATCTGTAATGCCGTAACTTCTTGTTGTTGAGTAAATACTCTTGCCAAAGGCTACGGAGACAACAATACAGTCATATGATAAATCACCCATATTGCCGATATATCTTACGGGAATTGCGGCAATACGGTTGTCTGAATATTTGTTTGCAAGAAGTTCAAGACCGTATTTGATTTCTGCCGCCTGAGCATTTGTCAGAGCAATGATTCCCACATTTTCAAAGCCATTCTTTTTTGCGGCAGCAAGTGCTACATCGCAGACCATATGAGCTTCAATTTTGTTTGTACGCACATTTTTATCGTATAGACCTGCAGGACATTTTACAAATACAACAGAATCAGAATTTCTATCTTTTGTAAGGCAGGTAACAGCATCCTTGAACAGGCTTTCTGCGAAAGCTGCAACATATCCGTTCTTTTCACAAAGCACACGGCTGAATGTGTATGTCGGGATTCCGTCGGGAAGGGAAGACATAATACTGCCTGTTCTCTCAAAGGGAGATGAGATGAAAATACATTTGTCAAAGTTTGCACACAAAGGCAGGGCTTCTGCGGTGTCCGTCTTCTCACTGTCAAGAAGAATAAGAGTTGCAGGGAGATTTTCTATTCTGTAAGCGAAACTGCTTTGAGTAATAATTGCAGTATACATAACCTTAAAAAGATCTGGATGTATCTTCAGAATATCAGATACTGAAAGTGAAGCATCGGAAAGGTCTTTTTTCAAAAGATTAAGCTCGTTTCTGCCGTTTTTGCTGTTTATGTAATCGCGGAATCTTTTTCTGTGGCTCAGAACGACGTTATACTGTGCAAGCTTCTTTTCCTGCAGGTAGTTATCTCTGTAGTTTAAATAATCATTTACAATAACTTCGTATTTAGGATATTCTTTTGAGTGGACTATATAATTTGCTAGAGCAAGAAAAATACTCTTTCGTGCAAGTGCACCGGTGTTTTCAGAAATAGAATTTGTTTCGATGTATTCAACTATTCCGGAAAGACCAAATGCAACAGCCTCTTTTTTTAGAATGTTCAGTCCGTGAAGGTCGAAAAGCGGTAAGGTGTTTTCACCTATTTCACGAAGCATTTTTGAAAGTCCGTTTTTGCAAAGTATACCGTCTTTATATTTAAGCTCATACAGGTCAGCGCATAAAGCACCGGAAACGGTATTAATAAGACCGCTTTTACCAGACAGCTTTTTAAATGCACCCATGGCAAGTACAAAATCTGCATTTACATCTGTGTTTTCCATAATAGAGGTAATAAGTTTTGTTATTCCATTATAAAGAGCAACAGTGTCCTCACGGGCATTTTTGTATAGCTTTTTTATACACAAATCCAGTGATATTGCAAAGGAAGAAATGTACTTTACACGTTCAGTGTCTGCTTTGCCACCTGTTATATGATTGCCAAGTTTAATGCCGGCTTCTTCCGAAATGATAGCAAGTTCATTTTCGAGACTTTCTCTTTTTGCAAGCTTTTCAAGGAGAATACCTGCATCTGACGCTGAAAGCTTTGATTTTGGCAGAAGGTATTTTTTTAGTTCGTGAACAAGGCTGTTTTTTGCAAAGGGCTTGTTTTCGGCTTCTTTCCATTTTGCGTATAGCTCAGAGAAAGAGACACCGGACATATCGCTACTGAAGTCCGGAAGTTGCGAATTTACTGCGTGTATTTCATCAATTACAGAACAGGCTTTTTTGATAAATTCCGCGTTTATGCAACTGTTTTCCGAAACAATCCCGCAGGGAAGAAAATCTATTCCTGAGTTCATTATAAGCCCAAAAAGCTCACCCAGCGAGAGGAGTGTATTTACATCGGTTATTGCTGATTCGTCAAGTCCGAGACAGCTTCTTGCAAAGACTGTTTTATCTGCCAAAACATCAAGCTGTTTTGCACATTCATAAAGAATATCTGAAATATTTTTTTGTATTTCAAAGGTGTTCTTTATGTGTTTGAGATATTCACCGATATTTGTTCGGCATTTTGAGCAAAGCTCTGATATATGCCGAGCCTTTTCAATTAGTTTATCTGAAATATCAAAAAGCTTTTCACAGCTTGCTTTTGATAGGTTGCCGGCATCAATAGAAAGACTGACAGATGTGTCTGGGCAATCCATTTCATATTTGCTGTATTCGTTAATGCAGTCGTAGAGGGAATATCCAAAGCTGGATTCTGAGTATAAGTCCCGTGAAAAAGCTGAAAGCTCATTTTCAGCACCTGAAATGTTTGAGTTTATGCTCAAAGAGGGGCGTTCGAGATCCTTTGTAAAAAGTTCAAGGTCGTTTAAAATATCCCGTTTGGTTTCATCGGACTTTTTCACTGTAAGGCAAAGCTCGGCTATTCCTCCCTCGGAAAGAGTATCATATAAGGAACTCAGGGACTCGCTGTACTTGGATGTAACAAGAATATTTTTGCCGGAAATAGAGGCTCTTGCAATAATATTTCCGATAGCTCTCTTCTTTCCTGTGCCGTGTGCACCTGTGATAATAATGCTGTTGTTTTCCGCAGCTGTCACAGCGTATCTTATGTCAGATGGAACATCAAAAGGAAGCGTAGCTTCAAGTCTGTCATAACTCTCCTGTGTATTTTCCACCGGTATATATTTGCCGGATTCAAGATAGCATTCAAAACCCTTTTCGTCTGACCTTTCAAGGCATTCAAGCATAAGGGAATAAGACAAATCAAAGGCGGAAACAAAGCTGTCTATACTAAAGCTAAACATTTCCGGATAATCGTTACAGATGTGCTCATAAACAGCAAGGCAGAGTTTGATTTCCCTTGTGTTTGGGTTTTTTTCGGAAATAATGTCAGAAGGGCGGGTGGAAAGTATTTCCTGCTCGCGGACAGGGAAACTTGCACCGGTTTGATTTTCAATGTAATTTCGCAAACATTTGTTGAAAATGGTTTTTTCAACACCGAATTTCAGCTTAAGTGTACCTGACGCTGATGTGATTGTGCAGGGAACATAGGCGCAGGGAGCATAATATATATTATCATTCTCTGTGAACTTTACAATTCCTACTGCTGTATATATCAATGTGTTTCCGCTGTGAAGGGTATCTGCTTTTACAATATCACAAAGTCTTTCGGTATCAGAAATTATTTCGTCCCTTATTCTTTCCGAATACAGTTTTTCTCCGGAGAGCATATATTTTGAGGGGAATGTATAAATGCTGTTTTTGTCGGGACAAGCTGAAATTTTCTGAATGAGCTTTGAAAGCTTTGAATCATAAACTGCCTGCTCGGTATTGTTTCTTGTTTGCTTTGATAGATTCCTCGGAACAAAGGAGGAAATGCTCAAAAATGAGTCGGGATTTGAACAAACCGTTTCATCGTCAAGCGGTATGAGGGTATATTCCTTTCCAAAGTCCAAAAGTGTCTGCTGAAGGCAGAGTCCAAGTGAAGTGTGGCTGTAGGGAGAATATCCGTATAAAGAAACGGAGTTCGCATTTTTTTCGATACGCTTTACTGCAGCACCTATATTTCCGAATGCACCGGACATATTTTTTACAGGCTCGCCGTACGGACGCAGAGAAGAAACACCGCAAAGTCTTGAGGCGTATATGTCAACACAAAAGGCAAGTGTTGAGTTGCTTTTTAGTACAAGATTTGTTGCCTCCGTAACATTTCTTGCAAAATCCGTTTCTTCAGTTCCCAGAAGTCCAAGCACGTCGAAAACGAACAGGTCCTTGTCAAGAATTTTATCACGAAGCTCCGAAATGCTCTCGCTTACGGGATTTACCGCATAATAATCTCCAAGGCAGATACTCACAAGAACTTTAACGGGGCCTGCACCCTTGCGAAGATAAATAATACCCGAACGAAGACCGCATCTTTCTGCACAGGAGCAGTAAATAAGAGCCGCTTCCGTAAGACTTATGCTTCTGTTGTTGGATTCCAGGAGCTTATCCTGGTCGCGTATTATGCAGTCACCATCAAGTATTTCTCTGTGAATTGCAGAGAATGTCAGCTTTACTGACTGTATATATGAAGCAAGTGCTTCTGCATAGAGCAAAGATTTTGGAGCTGTACGTGAATGTTTCTGCGAAACTTTCTTTGCGTGACCGGCAAGCATTTTTTCAGCTTTTGCGGCAAATTCACTGCCGGGAAGTACATATGTACAAAGAAGCTCCGGAGGCATTTCCGGACAAACGTGACCAAAAGGATATATTTTCACGTCCTGAACGGATACAGCAGTAGTTTCTCCGACTGTTACGGAAACACGAATAGCCACAGTTGTGGTTGCTGTGAGTTTGCGTATAAATGCGGACTTCGGAAGTATGCTGTACTTTTCAAGATTTATAATTACAGTATCCGAGTTTCCCGAAAGGCAGTCATATTTTGAAAAATCAGGGTTATCAACACTGAAGCTCATAATCTCATCACCAGAAGCTTTTGCCGTGATGTTTATGGCAATACCACTGCGAGGGGTGTCGGGTATGTTTTTGAGTATTATATTTTTTATAATCGGTATACCGCTGTAAAAATGGGTGGCAGTATATACCGGAGAAAGATTTGCCGAAACAGAGAATGCCATATCTGCTTGATTGTTCATTATATTTTTCCTTTCGGTAGATATATTGTCGCAAAAAAGTATAATTATAATTATTTTACCACACAATTTGGATATTTGCAACTTAATTTATAAATTATTTTGTAAAAAGTAATATTTTTATAGTTATTTGCATAATAGTTTGTGTTGCCGTTGAAGAAAATAATTTGTTGCAATAGAGTGTCAAAGATGAGATTGTGCCTTGTTTAATTGGAATTTTTTAACATATTGTAAAAATAAGTAAAAATTCGTTGTGCTGCTTGCAAAAAAGGAAATAGTATGATATAATGACAAATGGTGTAGTTTGTTAATTAATTAACACAGCTACGGAATTTAGTTTAAAAATTTTAAAAATAGGGCGGATCTAAAAGACGAGCCTCCGGGAAACCGGGAAAGGAAGGACACTATGCTTAACAAGAAGACAGTTGAAGATCTCAAAGTAACCGGCAAAAAGGTTCTTGTTCGCTGTGACTTTAACGTACCTCTCAAGGACGGCGTTATCACAAGTGATAAGAGAATGGTAAGTGCTATCCCCACAATCAAGTACCTGCTTGATAACGGAGCAAAGGTAATTCTTACATCCCATATGGGCAAGCCCCACGCAGTTCTCACAGAAGGCTTTGGACTTACAAAGAAGGAAAAGGCAAAGGTTGAAGCTCTTCCTGCAGAACAGCAGGCAGAAGCAAAGGCAAAGATGCTTGAAAAGGCAGCGAAGGAAGACCCGATTAACTTCACACTTAAGCCCGTTGCAGACAGACTTAATGAGCTTCTCGGCGGAAGGGTTACATTTGCAAAGGACATCATCGGTGAAGATGCAAAGGCAAAGGTAGCA
>JAFWWX010000293.1 GCA_017517985.1 Clostridia bacterium
GCACCAATTTCTGAAACAGGACTCGCCGGAAGAGTAAACTTCAAGGTTCCGTTTGAAACCATCGAGATACTTCTGCCCTGAGAACCAAGTCTGTTTGTCATATCCCACGGAACAAATACTGTAGCTGTTGTAGGATTTTTTACTGTTGAAGTATGCTTTCTGCTGTTGCCCCAGCTTCTGCAGCCGCCTGTATTACTTACCAATGTTGTGTTAAGGGTACAGTTCACATCAACGCCGAATCCATATCCTGACTTTAAGGTTGTCGGTGAAATATTGGCCGTAGCACCTAAAACAGCCTTATATTTGAATGTATGATTACACCAGGAATAAATCGGATTACCGTTTTTGGTATAACCAACAATAACTCTGTGAGAATCTGTTTCTGTCCACTCAATAATTCCGTTACAAATACCGCTCGGCTTTACTGTAACTGTCGGATCCGGTTTAGGATCATCTTCCTCCTCATCTTCAAGAGGGAAACAATTCACATCAAGAATTTTGTGTGGCTTTTTGTCTGTAAGAGTTACAGATACGGGTGATTCTGTACCCGTCTTTTCTGTTACTCCATCCGGAGTTTTGAGTGTCCAGTCTTCAATGACATATCCCGGAACATTTTCAAAATCAACCTCTGTTGTAATTGATTCTTCATCCTCCTGATTCGGGCGGATAACGGTTGTTTTTATGATTTTATCAGTTTCTGAATCAATATAATTTACAGTTACCTTTTTATTGTTAAGCGGGTAACACTTTACATTCAGATACTTTTTGTACAGGAATCCGTTTAAAGTAATTGTGGTTGGATTATCGTTTCCTTCGTATTGGATTGTGCCATCTAAAAGCTGAACATTCCACCCGTCGGTCTTGTATCCTTCAGGCGTTTTAATATTAGCAGTAATTTTTGTTTCCTGATTACCTACGACTTTTTCTCCTGTGAGAGTTTCCGTAGAAATCAAAGTGTTTTCTGCTTTATCCCAATATCTCACTTCAACCTCAGTTTGCATAATCGGGAAGAATTCAACATTCAGATATTTCTCAGGCACCCAGCCCGCAAGAGTAATTCCAACATCCCTTTCTGTACCACCATACTGAATGGTGCCATCCATAAGCTGAACATTCCAACCCTGATACTGATAACCATCCCAATCAGTAATATGAACTGTAGTATCAATTGTCTGATTATCCTCAAGGAGCTGACCTGCATTTACAGTTCCTTCGTGGAAAATCTTATTATTCTGTGCATCCCAGTACCTCACATGGACAATTGCATCTCTTACAGGTTTTACTACAACTCTTATTGCAGTAAAATACCAGTAAGCGCCTTTCGGGAACCATTTGTTTTTACCTACAACCTGATGGTTTCCGTTTTCGCTCCAAGGATCGCAACAACCGGTTTTGACTTTGGCATCACTTTTAACGCAAAGGAAAAATGTTGTTTCGCCGGGTTCTGTAAGTACATAGGTATCTTCGTTTACAATGTTTCTTTTATAAACATCGTACTTATCACCCAATGCACCGAATCTTTGCCAGTCCCATTCAACGATTTTACCGCCATTATTATCTCGGCTCATATCGGTGAATGTAAGTGTATCTCCCACATAGCAAACCAGTGTGGGAAATTCCGTATTACAATCATAATCAATATAACTGATAGCCATATCAGCAACTTCACCGTTTACAATACGGTTTGCTGCAAACTGTGCAGTCGGTTTATTCACCTTAACATTTTGCTTGTTAAGGATATCCATATTTCTATAGTCCTTATTAACTTTCACATAACTCGGAGCTGCCGAAACTGAAATTGCACCTAAAACAAAGATGGCTGCCAGAACGACAGCCATCACCTTAAATATTTTGTTTTTCATTTATTACTCCTCCACTTCAATCAAAGGATATGGGAGCTTAAGAGTTTCAGAGAAAGTGTATTCGCGTGTTTCGTTACTGCACTTTCTGAGTACCGTAAGCTTAAACTCAATTGTGTCTCCGTCCTTCGGAACACAAGTCGCCTTGTTTGCTCTGGTTGTGTAGAAAGCACGACCGACAGAGAGAATAGTGTTATAAGAAAGCGTAAGCGGATAGAAGTTTGTTCTGTCATACTTTTGCCATCCGTTAATAGCACCCTCATCCTGCTCATATGTATTAAATTCTACAGGATTGGTAAATTCAATCTTGAATTCATAGTACGGACAGTTACGCTGAAAGTCTTTGTAGTTATCAAGCGTAATCCAGAACATTCTTTTGTCGTCTTCGCTTTCGGGATAGTGAACTGTAATCTCGGGTTCAGGGAATTTTTCCGCAAAACCCGCAGATTTAATTACAACTGTTTTTGTAGATTCAACCCAGTCAACATCACAAGAAAGCATTTCCGCAATGAATCTGAGTGGCACAAAGGTTCTTGATTCTTTTAAGATACCGTAAGAATCAAAGGTAAGCATTTCTCCGTTAAGGTATGCCATAGGCTGACCGATTGTATAACGGATATTATCCTCATCCTTCTGAATCACAACAGTTCTCGTATCGTTTTCCCAGTCAACCTTTGCACCCATTGCTTCAGAAACAAAACGGATAGGAACCAAGGTTCTGTCTCTTACATCAACAAAGGGCTGTGCATCAGGGAATGTTACCTCTGTTCCGTCAAGAGTTACTGTTACCTTATCGGTTTCTGCTGAAACAAAGGTACACATCGACATCATAATGCCTAACACTAAAATAATGGATACTAACTTTTTCATTTTGTTACACCTCTTAAAATTATTTATTTATCAATCTAACCTATAGTTGGTAGATGATATACTGAATGGTATTTTGATTTTGCCTGACAGGAAAGCAAATAAACTGTCTGCTTCAACTCTGCCCTTTACTGACAAAACCGCAGGATTGCTTGTACCGCTGACCGATGTAAAATATAACCTGTACTTAAGTTTTCCGTCCTTATATTTTCTATGGCTTGAATCAAGCCCTACATCTTCGGACAAGTATTTATAAAACTCTCGTTTGGCTACATCCACATTGAGATTAACTATCTTATCCTGTCTGTAGGAATCTCCCATAGAAAACTCGACAGCACAGTTAACACTTCGTTGCAGGTTATACTCTACCTCTTGTTGCAAAAGATGGATTCTGTAAAACTCACCGATTGTCACTATGAATGTAATAAGGAAAAAAACTAAAATCATCGTAAGAATTGTTCCTGAGCATTTCTTTTTATTTAATAATGCTGACTTTATTCTCTTCTCGGATTTTATATAACCTCTCTTCATATTTTGCCACCCCCATCTCCATTTGCATATCGGATTTCACTTTTTCGAAATCAGGTTCTGCCTCACCATAACGCCATTTGTTATCCTCATAATAAGTTCTGGCTTTATCTGCAGTTATCTGAAATTCTGATGCGTATTTTTCGATAGCCTTCTGTTGAAGAATGGACTTAAGACAAGTCTCATATGAAATATCTGAATGCTTATTAAGGGCATTCATTTCTGCATTTACTTCTTCTTCAGTAACCGTTACTCCGGTTTCCTCTATAAGCTTTTTAAATGCAAGATCGTCCGCCATTTTTCCGAGAACATATTGTTCGTTAGATGTGGCATATCCGATAAATTCATACATTCTTACAGTATCATTTCCCACTTTCGCAATAGGTTTAAGTAAAAAATGTCCTGTCACTATTACTATTACGAAAAAAATGATAAAAGCGCAACAAATAATTATTTTCTTATTCAAATTCTCACTTCCTTCATATCACCAAAAAGCACATCGTACCCATAAGAAGTAAGGGTATAAAAGGCAATGGATCTTTTTTATCTCTTTTCTTTAAAACTATGACCGGAAGATAAATAAGGCAACCTATCACAGAGGCAGCAGTTACAGAAATCAAAAGTCCGCTGAGTCCGCCAATGATGAATATAGCAATAAGGATATCAAAATCCCCCGCGCCGATTTTATCAACAAATATAAGTGATGCAAGCATTGCAAGAAGTTTTAGGATAAAAACACTTCCGAGCAAGTCGATAGCGTCAATATAAAAATCAGCATATATGTAATAACCAAATTTCACACAGGTGGCAAGAATAATCGCTCCGTTTAAAATGAAACTATATACCATCTGCTCTTTATAATCCTCTATTGCCGCAACCGCCATTGGAAACATCACAGTTGCTGATAAGATTCCATATATAACTCCGTACCATTCAA
>JAFWWX010000294.1 GCA_017517985.1 Clostridia bacterium
GTTCCACCTTGCAGGCGACCTTTCCGGAGCAAAGACATACCTTGACTTATTCTGCAAAAAGAGCGATACAGCTAAGCAATACGTTCAGAAGTGGATGCCTATTGTTGCTGCATCACAGTCAGTAAAAGGTAACGAAAAAGAACGTGAGTTCCTGCTCTCTTGGGTAGATGTTGTTGACTACGAATAATATTTTGAAAGGATTGAGTGTATAAATGAAAATTACAGTATGTATTGGAAGTTCCTGTCACATCAAAGGATCAAGACAGGTAGTAGAACAGCTTCAGTATTTTATAAATGAAAATAACCTTGGCGACAAGGTTGAGCTTGGCGGAACATTTTGCATGGGCAAATGCCAGCAGGGTGTATGCGTAACAGTTGACGATGTATTCCATTCTGTTACACCAAGTACTGTTGAAGAATTTTTCAAAAAAGAAGTTTTAGCAAAGGTGTGAAGATATGTTAATTCAAGTTTGCGTTGGTAGTTCATGTCATTTGAAAGGTTCTCCTGAAATTGTCGAGTTACTCACCAAAGCAGTTGAAGAACATCATCTTGAAGACGAGATTACGCTTGCCGGTAGCTTTTGTATCGGCAAGTGTAACCGAGTTGGTGTAACTGTTCAGGTGGATGATGAAATACATACAGGAGTCACACGCGAGAATTTCAAGGAATTTTTTAAAGACAAAGTATTATCCGTAATAGAAAACGAAAGGAAGTAACGGGCCATGCCAAATTGTTTAACCTTAAAAAAATCAAATTGCAAAAACTGTTACAAGTGTATTCGTCACTGTCCCGTTAAAGCAATTCGCTTTTCCGGAAATCAGGCACATATCATTGGTAACGAATGTATTTTATGTGGTCAGTGTTTTGTTGTTTGTCCGCAAAATGCTAAACAGATAGTGGATGAAACGGAAAAGGTAAGAGTGTTATTACAAAGCGGCGATCCTGTTGTTGTAAGTCTTGCTCCTTCATTTGTAGCAAACTATGACGGAGTTGGAATAAATGCAATGAGAGATGCACTGCAGAAGCTGGGCTTCTATGATGTTGAAGAAACAGCAATCGGTGCAACGATTGTAAAGAATGAATATGAAAGAATGTTAAAAGAGGACGGAAGAGATATTGTAATCACATCTTGCTGTCATTCTGTTAACTTACTTATACAGAAATATTTCCCGGCAGAGCTTGAATATTTGGCTGATGTAATGTCACCTATGCAGGCACACTGTCAGGATATAAAGAAAAGATTTCCTAATGCAAAAACTGTCTTTATCGGACCATGTGTATCCAAAAAGGATGAAGCAGAGCATTACGAAGGAATTGTAGATGCAGTTCTTACATTTGAGGAACTCACAAACTGGCTTAAGGAAGCCGGTATAGAACTAAAACAAGATATAGATTCCAACGAGGAAAGTCGTGCAAGATTCTTCCCGACAACCGGTGGTATCTTGAAGACAATGGCTCAGAATGCTCCCGGTTATACCTATCTTGCTATTGACGGTGTGGAAAACTGTATTGATGCACTTAAGGATATTGAAAGCGGAAAGATTCATAAATGCTTTATCGAAATGTCCGCTTGTGTCGGTAGCTGTATCGGCGGTCCTGTTATGGAAAAATATCATCGTACTTCTGCTATTAAAGACTATATCACAATTTCAAATTATGCAGGAGAAAAAGACTTTGATGTTGTTCAGCCTTCACCTTCAGAGATAAGCAAACACTTTGAATATATTGAACACAGACTTCCAATGCCGTCTGAAACAGAAATATTTAATGTTTTGAGACAAATGGGTAAATTTAAGCCATCGGATGAGCTTAACTGTGGTTCATGTGGATACAACACCTGCCGCGAAAAAGCTATTGCAATTTGTCAGGGAAAAGCAGAAATATCTATGTGTCTGCCGTTTCTTAAGGATAAGGCCGAAAGCTTCTCAGATACAATAGTTAAGAATACACCCAACGGTCTTATTGTTCTAAATGAGGAACTTGAAGTTCAGCAGATTAACGATGCTGCAAGAAGGATTATGAATGTGCGTTCAAGCACAGATATTCTTGGAGATCAGGTAATTCGCATTATGGATCCTACTGACTTTATGGAGGTAAGAAACACCGGCAGAGATATCAGAAACAAGATGGTATATCTTCCTGAATATAAAAGATATGTTGAACAGTCTGTTATTTATGATAAAGACTCGCATCTCTTAATAGGCATTATGCGTGATATAACTGATGAACAGACAGAAAGAGAAAAGAAGGAAAGCATCAGCA
>JAFWWX010000295.1 GCA_017517985.1 Clostridia bacterium
ACTTAACTTTGATAAGAAATACAGCAGTTCGGGTGTTCCGTTTCTCGATTACAGATGCAGCGAGGAAACGAACTTGATTATTTACGGTCACAATATGAAGAACGGAACTATGTTCTCAGACCTAAAAAAATATCTTGATTCGACCTTTCTTAATACACATAAGATTATCGAATTAGAAACAGCAGACGGTGTCTGTTATTTTGAGATAGTTGAGGTTATAAAGTGTGATAACACAAGTGAGATATACAACAACATAACCGTAACAGAAACAAGAGAACTCATGCTCTCAACCTGCTATGGCTCGTCAAAAAAAGGAAGACTTGTTATACGAGCCAAAGAAATTAATAAAGGAGTGGAAATATGCTAAAACGCAAACCAAAAGAACTCACACCCGAACAGCTTGAAGAAATCAGAACAAAAGATTTCTTCGATTTAATACTGCCCGGCACGGTGAAGTTCATGTCAGATCATTATATCATCGGCGACAGTTATCGTTGCGTTTGGGCTATAAGAGAGTATCCGGCAGTCACAACCGAACAAGCTATCCTTGCTCGTCTTGCAGATAAAAACGGTGTTACTCTCAGAGTCTATAATCGTCTTGTCAGCCACATTGAAAGGTCAAAAATCTTTCAGAATGCTACAAGGCGAAACAAGATGAAAAGCACAAGCAACGACATCACCGAAACCATCGCAGCCGAAGAAAACCTGCAAGATATTATTACGATACTTTCGGGAGATAACCGAAACGCTCAAGAATTCTTGCATTGCTCGGTTTTTATTGAATTAAAAGCTGAATCAAGGTCTAAGCTCAGAGAATTACAGACCGATGTCTCCATAGAACTTACAAGAGCAAAAATTATGGTGGACAAACTAACCCTCAGACAAAAAGAAGGCTTTCTCTCTGTTCTGCCTGTGGGCGCCAATCAGTTCGGCGCACAGTATGAACGAGTGCTACCTGCAAAGTCTGTTGCGAATCTGTATCCTTTTAATTTTTCAGGCAAGACCGATCCTCATGGACTGTATATTGGAAGGGATAAATTCGGCACAAATATCCTTGTAGACTTTGACAGACGAACAAGTGACAAGACCACCTCAAATATTCTTATTCTTGGAAACTCAGGTCAAGGTAAATCTTATTTGATGAAACTTCTTCTGACTAATCTTCGTGAGTCAGGAAAAAAGGTTATTTGTCTTGATCCCGAAGATGAATACAGAGATTTATGTGAGTATGGTCTCGGCGGTACATATCTTGACTGCGTATCAGGTGGATATCGTATCAATCCTCTTGAACCAAAACAGTGGACGGAAAACACAGATAACGATATTGAGTCTCCCGAATCGTTCAAAAAAGCTACAAGACTGAGCCAACACATCGCATACCTAAAAGACTTTTTTAGAACCTACAAAGATTTTACGGATGCACAGATTGATACAATCGAGATTATGTTGGCAAAGCTGTATGAACGCTTTGGTATTAACGACTTCACTGATTACAGTAAACTTAAACCTACGGACTATCCAATCATGAAAGATTTTTATAATCTCTGCAATGAGGAATTCGAAAACTATGACAGAAGAAATAAAAATCTGTTCTCCGAGAAGACGCTCCAAGCAGTATGCCTTGGAATTAACAGTATGTGCGTAGGAACTGAATCGGTGTATTTTAACGGACATACGAACATCAAGGATGATGATTTCCTTGTTTTCGGTGTTAAGGGAATTATGGATGTTAACAAGCGACTCAAGAGTACACTTTTATTCAACATCGTGTCTTATATGAACAATGCTCTGCTTGGTAATGGTAACACCGTAGCAAGTATTGATGAGTTGTATCTATTCTTGGATGATATGACGGTTATTGAATACATCAGAAACTGCATGAAACGAGTTCGTAAAAAAGACTCCGCAATGATTCTCGCAAGTCAGAATATTGAAGACTTTATGCCACCTTCTATCCGTGAGTATACAAAGCCGTTGTTTTCTATTCCTACCCATCACTTTCTATTCAATGCTGGTTCGTGCAGTCCCGAAGAATATATGGATGCACTGCAAATTGAACCGAGCGAATTTGAATTGATTCGAATGCCTGAGCGTGGTACTTGTCTTTACCGATGCGGTAATGAAAGGTATCTCTTGCAGGTCATTGCTCCCGAATACAAATCTGAATTATTCGGCAAAGCTGGTGGACGATAATGGCGGCACCTGCTATTGCTGCAGTTGCGAAAAAGGCCGCTGAAATCGTAGTTACAAATCCCAAACTGCTAAAAAAGGTCTTAGGAATAATCCTCGGTATTATCATAGTTATCCTTATGCCTGTAATTGCCGTAATTGCTATTCTTAACGGCAATGTAGAAATAGATCCAAACCTATTGCAAGAACATATCGAACAGCAGTTAACTGCTGATGATATCGCCCTTTTGCAGTCAATTGAAGATACGATGATAAGCATAGAGGAAACAATGGATGAAGCCGATTACTCGAACAACAGAATCAAAGAAGCGCAGGTGCTATATACACTTGCGCTTTATGATTATTCTAACGAATCTGACTTTGTAGAAAGAGTTGTCGGCTGTTTTGCAGAAGACCAAACCGATGCTGAACTTATAAGTGCTATAAACAGTGAGTTCGGTACGGATATCAAGGTTGAGGACTTCAAAAATGTTATGGACAGTACACGGAAGAATATGATTGATACCTCCGACTATGTGAACACCGAAACAAAGAATAACCTCGACCTTGCTACTTGGGCTATACGCGCAGAAGAAAACAAGTGGGGTTATGTATACGGCACATATGGAAACGTCCTTACAAAGCAACTGCTTAATGATAAGGCTTCGCAGTATCCCGATGATGTCGGAAGTCAAAGAGAATTTATTGAAAGCACGTGGTTGAAAAAAAGAACCGCTGACTGCGTTGGACTTATAAAAGGTTACGTTTGGTTTAATCCTACGCTTAATTCAATAGTCGTAGGTGCAAATGATATGCCCGACATAAGTGCAAACACAATGTACAACGAAGCTACCGAAAAAGGCAGTATAGATACCATCCCCGAAATACCCGGACTTGCAGTTTGGCATGACGGACATATCGGTATTTATATTGGCGGCGGTCAAGTCGTTCAAGCAGCAGGTACACAGTCAGGTGTAATTAAAAATAACCTTTCGGACACTGCTTGGACACATTGGTTGAAGATACCCCATATAACTTACATGGAAGGCACTTAAATAGTGCCAAAATGTCTGGACTTTTGGAAAGTTATGTGGCATTGTTTGTGTCACCGAAAGGTAAATAAACTTATAGAAAGTGAGAAATGAAAATGAGTCAGAAGACTAAAAAAGAATTGGCTGAACAGGCCGTGCAGGTTATCTGCAAAAGCACAATGGTAAACATCCTTGTAA
>JAFWWX010000296.1 GCA_017517985.1 Clostridia bacterium
ACTATATAGAAGATTACGGCGATTACATCACCTTCTCGGCAGACTTTAAGGGAAATCACCTTGGGGCGGCAAACGCAGTCGAGCAGTACAGACAGATACTCATGCAAAACGGATTTACACAGGCAGGTCAGTATCCGAGCATAGCACATTTGTATAAGAAAATCGGCGACACCTGCTATCACGTAGATACAGAACACTGCTTTGAGGGCGATCCCGATTGTCCCAATATCGGCTTTAATATTTCGGAACCGTCAGGCGGTTTTGATTATGTAAAACCCGAACCCAAACAGGGCTTCGGCGGAATAAAAGATTTATTCGGATTTTAAGGAGGATATGAAGATGAAGAAATTACTTTCGATTATATTAGCACTTACGATGTGCCTTTCGGTTATGACATTTACGGCAGTAGCGGCAGATACGCTCAAGGATGTAGAGCTTCCGAAGCCTGCCACGCCGAACTATTTTGTGGTAAATCAGGATTTTTCCGGTACGCATAATGACTATATTACAATGTATGCTGCTTTTGATGATTCCTTGGTTAAGCTTTATACGGAATATGATGTTGACTCGGAAGCTTTTTTCAAAAAGTACGGCATTGAAAACGAGGGCTATTACGATTTCTTCCTTGATATGCAGTACGATGTGAATGTAAACGGTAACGGCTGGCAGTATGTTCCCGAATGGGATGAGGTCGACGGATATACAGGAAGTTATGCCGAGGGTTATGATTATACATCTGTCAGAACAGAGAGATTTTATGATTTCACACTTGCAGACCTTTACCAAGAAGAAGCAAGAGAGCTTTATAAGGATGTAATATACAGTGCTGAGCAAGACGGTGCAACCGTATATCACATTGACCTTGAGAAATATTCGGTGCAGATAAGATGCCGTTTTCGGATGCGTTACATACATAATGATGACTGGGTTATCAGAAACAGTGAATGGTCGGATATAGCGGTACTTGGTAAAGGTTCTACACAGATTATACCTGTTCAGCCTACATCCTACGAGGCTCCGGTTATATCCAACATGAAGGTTGTGCCTCCACAAGAATATCAGAATGAAGCGTATGTTTACTTTGAGCTTGATACACCTGATTCTGTATTCAGTGCAGACCTTTATTATGAAATGAATGACGAAAGCACCCTTGATGAGCTTCAGGCACAGATAAGTGTAAACGGCGGCGATTGGAGTGAGGTGTATGTAAGTAATTCTCACTGGCCGCTTTATGAAGGAGACCGACAGACAAGCACGACAGCGGCACTGACATCAGAAAGCCATGTGCAGCTTCGTGTTCGCTATGGCGGACCTCTTGGCTATTCAGATTGGTCTAATGTCCTTTCTGTAAATGCTCCTGCATTTGAAGCATCCGATTGGGCAACAGCAGAGCTTGAAAAAGCAGATGAGCTTGGTCTTATTCCTGCATCACTCTACGGCAAGGATATGACTCAGTCAATCACAAGAGCAGAATTTGCGGCAGTATCAGTTAAAGCATACGAAGTTTTAGCAAACACAAAGGCACTTCCTGTTGTGAATAATCCTTTCACAGACACAAAGGATGCAGAAGTGTTAAAAGCATATAATGTGGGTATTACAACAGGTGTATCGGAAAATACATTTGAACCTGATACACTCTTAAACAGAGAACAGGCAGCAACAATGCTTACCCGTGTATTTAAAAGAGCAACGCTTGACGGATGGACAATTCAGACAGACAGTCAGTTCAAGCTCGACTACACAAAGCCTGCACTTTTTGCAGACGATGCAGACATCTCCGATTGGGCGAAAGAAAGCGTGTACTTTATGGCGGCAAACAACATTATAAACGGTGTTGGTAATAACAAATTTGCTCCTAAGAACATCACAACCGAAGAACAGGCACAAGGATATGCCAACGCAACCCGTGAGCAGGCTCTCATTATCGCAATGAGAATGGTTGAAAATTTGAAATAAATTAACCCCCAACTCATAAATGCCTCAAGCTCCGCCCTGCTATCCAAATCAGGCGGGCGGAGCTGCCGCAAGGCGTGAGGCGAATAAATCAGGAACGGAGGAATTCTATATATGAAATCTGGTGAATTATTCAGAAAAACAATGCCTTTTGCAATGGCAAAATTACTGCTTGGTGCAGTAACGGTTTTAGCATCGGTGATATTGCTCGTAGTTTTAATGTTAATCGGTCTGTTGTTTGATGAAGGCGGTGTGGCAATCTGTATGCTGATATGGCTCGGTGCCACAGGCATTATCCGCTTTGCGGTTATGCACTACTTCGGCTACCTTGTTAAAGCCGGACACGTTGCAGTTCTGGCAGAAGCGGTAACATCAGGAAAGGTTCCTGATAATATGGTAGGCTACGGCAAAGATAAAGTAAAAGAACGTTTCGGTGAAGCAAATGTATATTTTGCAGTAGATAAATTAGTTACCGGCTCGGTTAAGCAGATTCAGAATGGCATCCAGAAACTCGGCAATGCAATGGACTTTATCCCCGGTATGGGAGCAATTACAAGTGTTGCAAAATTCTTTGTTGATTTATCCCTCGGCTATATTGACGAGTGCTGCTTGGGATATACCTTCTACAAGAAAGAACAGGGTGCGTTCCAGTCCGCTTGTGACGGTGTTGTAATTTACGCACAGAATATTAAAGGACTTCTCAAAAATGCGGCAATGACAATGCTTAAAGTTCTGCTTTTATCATTGGTTGTGGTAATCGCAGTATTTATCCCGATTGGTCTGCTCTTTAAGGTTCTTAATTGGAGTGCTTTAATCGCTTTCCTGCTTGCACTCTTTATTGCATGGGTGATCAAGTTCGCATTTTTGGATAGCTACATCCTCTGTCAGACAATGGCAAGCTATATGGCAGTAGCTCCAAATACTCAGATTACATACGATTTATACGGAAAGCTCTCAGGTATTTCAAGCAGTTTTAAGAAGCTTTATAACGAAGGTAACAAGGAAGGTCCGAGACCTAACGCACAGCAGCAACAATACGCATACGCTGGTGGAAACCCCAACCCACAACAGAATGTAAATCAGGATCCACAGCCTCAGCCGGATGCAGATGTAAAACCTGTATTCTGCGGACAATGCGGAGCTAAAAATGCACAGGGCGCAGGCTTTTGCGGTGAGTGCGGAGCAAAGTTATAAAATAAAAATATAAAATTACGGAGGTGTTTATAAATGAAAAAACTGTTAGCAATAATGTTGGCATTAACCCTTGTATTTACCCTTGCTGCCTGTGGCGGCAACCCAAATGAAAAGAACATTGTAGGCGTGTGGCACGTTGTAGATGAAGAAACCGAAACCGATTACGGTCTTGGTCTTGAATTCACAAAGGACGGTCTTGTACGCTACGGACTTACAGAAGATGTTTTCACGGCCCTTGCCGATGGAAATGAAAAGGACGCTGAGGATGCAATGAAAGCCCTTGATGTTCTCGTAAAAATGGAATACAAAATCAAGAGCGATACGGAAATGGAAGTTACTGCAAAAGCACTTTTAGGGCTTGGCGGTAAGGAATCGGAAACCATTACATATTCTCTTGACGGCGACAACTTAACCTTTGACGGAGTGGCATTCACA
>JAFWWX010000297.1 GCA_017517985.1 Clostridia bacterium
AAATGTTTCGACAAGTCCATAAAGGAATGTTTTAGAATTTTGGTATGTACGATGCCTTGACTTTTAGTGTTGGAGTAAGTGTAGCCACTTCTCTTCCGCCATACCTGACAGGTATCTTCACATCGAGATATACAGTTGCATTTAAGTTTCTGTTGCTGTTACCCTGTGCATAGGAAGTGTTTTCCATTTCAATTCGCATATTAGATATACTGTATTCTATGGAGCCATCACCCCTGTACTTTATATGCTCATCTCCGCTTTCAGACAGTGCAAGAAGCGAATCAAGCCGGGTATATACATTACCTGTGTCAATGCTTTCTATAAAGGCTGTATCCTGATAGATAAAGCCTCCGCTATATCCTTCACGAAGTTGGCTGTATGTTTCATCGTAGTTTGCCACTACTGTTGAAACAGTTGCCGACTCAACGGCATTTCGAATGCCTGTCGTGATTATAAGCATCTGCATGTATTCGAAGATAACACACATTACAAGGATAATACCAAGGCAAATTGCGACTGACAAAACAGTCGCATTACCTTTGTTATTTAATTTTCTCACTTGTAATACACCTCACTTTTGCCTATGGCTTTTGAGGTTAGAGTCACAGGAAAGGATGTGAATGCTCCGAAGCCGATATCGTACTCTAAAGTCGCAGTTACGGTGAATTCCTCGTTAAGCTGAATTCTGCCTGTCTTGGACCATTCCACATCGGGATCAATTCCAAGTCGCTCGGTGAGAGTGATTTCTCGGCTTGTTGTTTCACTGCCTATCCTGCCGCAGATTTCTGCTTCTCTACAAAGTTCCTGAGTGAAACTGTCAAGCTGTGACTTTGCAATATACACCGGAAAGACACTTGTAGCAAGAGCAATTACAAGTATTGCGGATAGGACTATGACCACAACATCAATGTATCCGCTTCCTCGTTTATTCTTCAGCCTTTTCAGCATAGGCTCATCCCACCTTGCTTATGTTCTTCATAAGGCGTAAGGAAGAAATCATCATCGAGAAGTTCCGGAATTCTGTCTATCTCACCGTCATCGGCAATGTATTTCGCCACCTCAATGAGTTCTTCATTTTGCATAACTACATCGGTTCCTATGTTGAATACCTTCTGGAATATCTCATCGCCATGCTCTTCTTTGATATCCCTCATAGTTTGCAGAAAATCCTGATACGGATTGTCCTCACCATCGCCTTCAAGCATGCTGCTATTCAAATGTCGGTTAAGCATCAGCCATTCCATTACAGTCTGAAAGTGAAATTCCGGCACAATATCCGTAAGCTCGATTATTGCTTCATGCCTCTGCCTTGTTTCAGGTAATATAAAATCCTTATTAAGTTCATGTTGATATGTAAGAAGGTCAACACTTCCCAAGGTTTCCATTACCCTTTCCACCTGCTTGTCGAAAGACTCTTCGGTGCTGCCGATTTCCTTTACAAGCACTATCAGCGGTTCTTTAAATTGCATCAGTACACGGGATTGATACTCATCAAACTGATGATTTTCTATAAATAGATTGTAACTCACATTTCTGAAAGCATTCTTGTCTATATGAGGTGCAAGTCTATCATCATACTTCTCCTTTTCGTGGTACATCTGCCATTTGAGATCTGCGAAATATGGCTGGCTTTGCATGTCTGTAATCTTCTGTGCATATATGTCATCAATTACAGTTTTATATTCTTCATGGATTTCGCCTTCTGACGGATCATATCTGTTACATATAACCTGAAACGGGTTCTGCATCTTCAGAAAATGCTCGGCCTGTTTTTCGCTGAACGGTTCATGCTGTCTGATGTAGTTATATATGCTTTTCATCTTTGCAATTTTTCCTACATCACACATCAATTCTTCGAATTCATATTCGCTCCATTCTTCACGGAGTCCATAGTATTCAGTCTCTATACGGTCATACAATTCTTCTAAAACTGTCATAGTTTTCACCTCCTACATCATAGTCATTCCGCCTTGATGTTCCTCAATTGTAGCAAGGAATTCTTCAGCAGAATGGTTATCTTCATACGGACACTCAAAGTATCCGTACTCTGCAAGTTTCGGAACCTTATTGATATCTCCGCCATCCGCAAGATACTTTCCGGCTTCAATCACTTCGTTGGGCAAGATGCAATGCTCTCTCCCAAGCAGGTAAAGTTCCTGCAGTGTATTTTCACCTTGTTCTCCCGATACTGTTTCAAATGCATTTGTAATTTCGAGATATGGGTTTTGAATATCTTCATCTTCTGATGCTACTTCTCTGCAGAATTCAAGCCAATTCATTGTGACATTGAATTCAGGAACTAATACAAGATTGTTAATGCCATTTATTGCATTATGTCTGAACTTTGTTTCAGGCATCAGATAGTACGGATCAAGGTCATACGGCATTGTCATAATATCCCTGTTCATAAGGTATTGAGCAGTTTCTGATATTCTCAATTCAAATCGTGCGTTGTCTATAGGTTGTGATTCCATAAGCACACGCAACGGATTCTTAAATTGCATCAGTACCTTTAGATCATCATCTGTTGCAAGGTCTATATGACATCTTATATACTCATGCATAAACATTTGAAGATTACGGACATTTACGGGGAGACTATTATTGCTTTGATCGTGGTAGTTATCAGCTACCTTTTGCAGAAATCTGAACTTGATTTCGCTATATGCATCGTCAGGCAGATGCTCTCGTCCTAAATCCCATATTGTACTGTTAACAAGGTCGTGTATAGGAGGCTGGTCTTCCTGATACCTCTCACAGATCATCTCAAGCGGATTTTTAAGTCGCTCATAATAATCAAGATACGAGTTTTCAGTGATTGGTTTATCTCGCATAAGGTATTCGTAAATTCTTTTATAGTCACCAATGTATTCTGCATTATTTATAACCTCTTCGCTGTCCCATTCACGAATCGTTTCCATATAATCATCAAATTCTCGTTTTATTCTGTCGTAAAAAAATTCTTCTCTGGTCAACTGTTACACCTCCTAAAACATAACTCCAACTGATCTGATTACCTGATATGCAATTACTATCAGATATGTAGCAAGGAAGCACATCAACATTATGATTGAGAATACCCTTATCTTTCCGGGTACCTTCTGTGCTTTTGCTTTCAGCTTACGAAGTTCTATTTGTTTAAAATCATGAGACAGCATCTGGAAATACATCGTTCCGTTATCTCCTCGGATTACGGATATAAGTCCTCTCACAACATCCGAAAGCTGAGGCGAATTGACTCTTGCTTCCATTCGCATGAGTGCCACCTCATAACCGCCTGAACGCATATCAGCACATGTGATTCCAAGTTCATCAGCAAATGCCGGAGTTGTGTTCTTTTTGAATTTCTCCAAAATTGAAAGCACATCTCTTGTTGACAGAAGCTCTTGTTCTATTGTTGAAACAAATCTTAGAAGCTCGGTTTCAATTTCCTCTCTTCTTGTTTCCATATGCTTTTCGGCTTTTTGTATCTCCTTGAAGTAAACCAACACTGCAAGAATTAACACCGCTGCAGACATAAGCGGAAAAATCAAAAGGCATGGCAGTATTAAAAGTCCTACTGCCAATGCCTTAATAAATGCGTGTGCCTGATAACATTCAGGTGTCATACTGATTCCTGCAGCTTTGAGTGTTGCTGACAATCTGTTTTTTCTGTATCTGTCCATAGGAATGAACCTTGACAGTTTAATGCTTAAATCCATTATAACTGCCTCGATTACCGTTGTAAGTTTTCGATCCGTTCTTCCCATATTCATTATAGCTTTTGATGCCTTAAGATACGGAATTTTAAGTCTGTCTGCAATTATGAAATACAAGCCGAATGCAAATCCTAATAAGAGGATTATATATCTCATTTTGAAGCACCTCCTGTTATCGGTTTATATCCGGCACATCCGTTTGTGCTATGGAGGTGAAAGAACGGACAGAAGGGTTCGCGCGGATCAAGCTTTACGGAGTTCATTCCTGTAAGGCAAGTCGGGCAAAGTTGTTCTTTTTTCTTTTCCATTATCATCACCTCTTGAATTCTATTGGTTTTGTAAGTTTCACCACAAAGGCTGTTGATATGAAGATTGCGGCTATATCTACAGACAACACAATTTTTCCTACTGCTGAGTGCATCAGCACATCATACCAATCCTTGTTTAAGAAATACATTATCGGTATGTTCGCAATTACCAGAAGTGCCATTATGATGAATTCTTTTCGAGGCTCTGCCAACATCAGTTCAAGCTCTGAATTAACCACACGGATATCTGACAGTTTTGTAACTATCGGTGTCAGTGTAGTTTTTAAGCTTCGGTCCTGCTGACAAAGCATAAGTGCATCGCACCATTCATGGAACACATCATTGTCCACCTTATCTTTAAGACCTGCTATTGCTTTATTCACATCCGAGTCGATGAGTTTAAGCTGTACAAGAAAGTCAGTGAAGACATCTTTTATCGGCGGATTAAGGTATGCGATGTTTTCCTCAACCGCAGTTACGATATCTTCATTTCTGATATATGCAGTCGTTATAATCGACAAGGCTGTTTCAAGCTCTTCCGATACATCCTTCTTAAAATGACTGGCTGTAAGTTTTACATACCACACAGGCACAAACATCATACCAATTGCAAGAGGCGGTATCATGTAGACATTGTTGAACATAGAGGCAATGACCGCACCTGCTATGGCAAATACACCGCAGGCAATAAAAATAACAGGGATTTTATCTTCCCTGCCTGTCATTCTCATTATCTCGGTTATTTCTTCAACCTCTCGTCTTAAGAAGTTTTTCTTTTTCTTATTGGTTATTTCGTTTACCTGATCTCTGATTGATTTCGGTCTGTCAAATACGGATTTGAATAAATCCAGAAGCCTTATATCAAGCAGTTTCAGAACACCTGTAACCATCGCAATAAATGCAAATAATCTTAATGTCAGCACTCTACCGCCTCCCCTCTGCAAATTCTATCGAGCCAATCCTGCGGCATACCATTTTCAATAAGTCGCTTTTTAAGTCCTTCGGATATTTCTCCTACAAACTCATGCTCACCTTTGATAACAAGTTTGCCGTTTTCATCGTAATAGTTTTCTTTGATGTTATACCTATAAATGGTTCTGTACACCCTTTCTCCATCCGGTTTGATTTCACACTCCATAATCTCCATAATCTTTCGCTCTCCGTTTTCAAGCTGTTTTGCATAAGCTATAATCGGGAATGCTTCAGTTACAAGATCATACAGCGTTTTGTCTGCTGCATCAAACATTCTCTTGCAAAGAGTTACCATTCTGAGATAGGTTGCTTCACAGGAATTTGAATGGATAGTGGTTAATACAGGAGTTCCTGTTCGGCTTGCTTCTTGTGCAACAAATGCTTCTGCATCCCTAATCTCACCTACAAATATCAGGCTTGGATGGAAACGCATCGCAATATCCAAAAGCTTTACCTGTGTGATGTTCTGCAATTCGTTTTCTGACGGCCTGGTCTGTGTATGCACAATACTGTTTGTGACCTTACCGTCTTTCTCTTTAACGAGCGATACCTCTCGGCTTCCGCTTTCGATTGTGAACACTCGTTTGTCTTCAGGATAAGTTGAAAGCATCCATCCTGAAACTGTGGTTTTACCACTGCCTGTTGCTCCGGCTACACAGACGCTGACACCGTATCTTATAAGTAAAGACAAGAAGTCGAGCATCGGTGCTGTTGCCGTTCCGTAGTCTATCAAATCCTGCTTGGTAAAGTTCATAGGATTTACAATACGGATAGAAGCACTTACACCTGCATCTTCATCTACAACCGGTGCTTTAAGAACCGCAATACGAATGTTTTTTGTAAGTGTTCCAAGGACAGCAGGTGCCGCATTATCAAGCACCATCCCGGATGCATGAAGCATTCTTCTCACAACATTTACTGCATGTTGCGGAGAGTCAAAGTGTTCGTCAAGCTTCTCTTTTCTTCCTCCTGAATAATACACCTCAATATCATTCCAGGCATTTATGTTTATTTCCTCAATGCCTTTGCTGAATATGTACTTTGTAAGGAATGAGTATTCTGCCATTTCGGTATATAACCTGTCGACAAGCTCATCCTCTGCCATTCCGTCTGCACTGAGTCTTTTGTCTGCAAGATATTTTTGTATCTGGAACTTTATCTGTTCCTTTGCTACATCTTTATCAGTTTCAAGAAGAAGCGAAGCATAGTTTTGAGATATATGCTCCTGTACCTCTTCAAGCACACTTGGGAAGTCGCTTATCTTAGTCGGTGCGAAGAATAAATCGTGGGAAGTATTCTGATTAATCAAGGTCGAACACCTCCTCTGCTATATCTTCTATCATTACACGGAACTCTTTGCTTTCTCTTTTCTCCGGGGTATTCTTCAGCAGTTCTCCTTCAAGGTACTGCTTTTCTACCAAATCGCTATGCGGAATGGTGAACGATACACCGCCTATAATCTGCTCAATGTTCTCTCTTGAATGTATGCTCTTCACATCGTTTGCAACCTTAAGCTGCCTATCGCTCCTGAACTTGCTGTCTGCAAGCAGGGGTAATTGCGAGGAGAGATACGAGATTGATTTCAAATCGCAGTTTATAAGCCTCAATACACAATCTGCCTCAATGAGCGACATCGTTGAAAGGATGTCATCGGACAGATGGCAAGAGCAGTCTATCACGACAAAGTCTGCAATGTCCTTTAATACATCAATCAGTTCTTTTGCCTGAACCTGAGTATATTTCGGATATGAAAAGCTATTCTCACCTTTCATAAGACCAAGCGCCATGATATGCTTATTCTTCTTGAATGTGATACAGTTTTGCATCACCAAGCTCTCTGTTATTTTCGCTGCAGCTAATATACTGCCGAGAGATTTTTCTGTTTCAATCTCTGATGGCGGAACTAAAAGAGGAAGCGGCGGAGCATCTGTGTCGCATAATAAAAGTGCTACATCAAAGCCTTTATTGGCAATATAATTTGCCACCTTTGCGGCTATCGTTGTCTTACCGCACGAGGGCGATCCCCATACTGCAAGGACACGGTTATCACTGTGTCTCATCTCCTACCGCCTCACTTTCTCCTGTCTGTTCAGCATTTTCACCTTCAGGATTTGCTGTGCCTTCTGCTTCGGCTTTTAGCTGTTCGTTCAGTTCCTTTTGTTTCTTAAGGAATTCTTCTGCGGTTTTTCTGTCACCACGATATACGAGCGACATGTGAATAGTGCCTGTCTTTTCAAGGTCAGCAAGCATTTTTGACTGATCCTCAGACACTAAAAGTGTTACTGTACTTGGGAGTTCGGATTCTTCATTAAACTCCTCATCAACATCGCTTCCGGTTTTTGTTGTTGCGGCAATTACCTCAACAAACTGTAATTCAAGAGGGATTTCGGTTATGCCTGTCTTCTTATAGTCAGGTGCTATTACCGATACAATATCTCCTGATTTAAGTTTTCCCGAAAGACCGTTTGCAAAGGATTTGATGGTAACTGACATTGCTCTGTTTGTTCCATCTAAACCCGCAAGATATGTGTTCTCCACATACGGAGTATCTGCAATCTTATTTTTCAGAACATAATCGCCCTTGGTCATATCCATCGTTGCATATTTTCCGATTACGGATTTTGCATCTTCAATGACATTTTCAGGCTGATTAGTGCTTGTCATTTTAACCTCTGTTACCATTTCCTTTGTAATCTCATCTCCGCTTTTTATATCTGCCGTAACTCTTACCACATCCATTGTCTTATTGCTTGTTCTGCTTATAAGCGGAGAAACCACAAAGCACATTATCAAGGCCAGGACAATGCAGGTAATTCCGAGTACGGTTCTGTTTTTAAACACTTCAAGAAATTTCAAATTAACACCTCCAAAACTGTGTTTACAATGTATCCGATTGTCAGTGCAGGAACGAAGGGAAAGAGTTGTTTCCCCTTTCCCTTCTTAATCTCTGAAACGAGACCTGCTATTATAAAAACAATGCATCCTATTATCACGGTAACGAGGGTTGGCGCTAAACCCAAAGAAAAGCCAAGAGCAGCGACTATTAAAACATCACCGCCGCCCATACATCTGCCCTCGTTTTGGGCAAAATAAAACGGCACTGATAAAAGACAACCAAGCATGTTTGATGCTCTAAAGTCTATCAGTGCCGTTAGTATCAACAATATGATGTATATGTATGGGATCTCCCTTTTCTTGTAATCAGTTACCGATGCGAATAACAGGATGCATAGTACGGCGAAGTATTTCATCAGTTCGAGTAATTGAACATTTCCTGAATCTTCTGAGTTAAAGTTGGCAACACCGTATCATCCATGAGTGCATAAAGTCCTGCAAGGAGCAAAGCACCAAGAACCACGGAAAGAAGCACGATGATTGCTGTATCAACTGCACCCTGACCGCTTTTGTCACGAAACCTCTTCTTGAGGTTTTCTTTTGCGAGTATAATTTTGTTTTTAAACTTCATCATATCACATTTCCTCCAATTTCTTAGAATATGCATCTAAAACTGCCTTTTCGAGTTCTTCACGGACTTCTTTCTTCACGGGGAAGCATACATCCTTAAACTCTCCTGTGCGAGTTTTTCTGCTCGGCATTGCGACAAATCTGCCGTGAATACCATCTACAACCTTAATGCCTTTAATCAGGAAGGCATCATCAATGCACACACTTGCGTATGCTTTCAGTTTCTCATCAGCAATAATTGCCGAGATTCTGGCTTCCAATTTCATCTGTCTCACCTCCCTTCAATCTCATGCTGCTACATTGTGATTTTGAAGGTTTCGACTTGAAAGCTTTCTTCCTTTTCGGAAGGTGTATTGTTTTCTTCAGCCTCGTTTGCAGGTTTTTGTTCAGGTTCTGCCATATCAATCTTCATAGTTTCAGGTTCTGTGGCTTTAACAGCCTCAAATTGCCTGTTTTGAAGTCTTTCGGGCATACTTTCCTTCGGCTTATCAATCTTTTGTTCTGCGGTCATTTTCGGCTCATCAAAGTGCATAAGCTTTTCAAAGCTCGTAGGGTTAACATAGTAGAACTCACTTGAGTTATCATCATAGAGTTCAATGACATCGGAAATATATATACCGCCCTCGGTAAAGCCTTCGGGTTTGTTTGGTCCGTCAAACCGATCATATATTCCTTCAAGGTCGTTTGTTCCGACATTGCCATCATAAACAACCTTGTAATCTGCCACATTCGGTTCTCTGAATCCCCTCTCCTTGAGTTCTTTATATCCTATGAACCGCATTCGGACATTTGTGGTAGACTTTAACTGATACAGACGGCAGTTTTTGAGTGCTATCTGCTCCGGGTTCGTTATTTCACCCTTAATCAGCCTGTCGTAAATATCCTCTTGCCACTCGATCTTAAAACCGTTTTCTTTTTCAAGAAAATCTGCAATATCTGCCTTTTTAAACATTTCGTCTACGAAGGCAGTATCATTCTTTACATAACCTACTCTGTTGCCGTAATACTCTAATATACCCTCCTTTGTTATATTAATAGATTTCATGTCCACACCTCCTCATTTTGTATTACACCTTCTCATCATGAGTAAATGTATCTTTCTTGTCTGCCTTATCCTTAATAACTCCGTATTCGGTAACTGCTACCTTTTCGGTATTCATCAGGTCAACGGAGTATGAGGCAAAGTTAAAATGCTTTGAGAAAGATTCAGGGACTATTCCTCCAAAGGTTTCATCATATATATCCTTTGCATATTCAATTGCAGAAGACGATTCGGGATATAAGACAAAATCCTGCATTCTGTTTGCATAGGCTATGGCTTCGTCAAGGGCAGCACATCCAAAGCCCTCAATAACTGCTTTGTATTTTGCTAGCTCGCCTGTTCTTTCCATATCTCTCATTCTGTGAGCGAGAGAATTCAAAAGTCCAAGTTGAGACAGGTCCTTTATACACATAGGAATTGTTGATTCCATGCTCTGAACCGCCATAAGCATACAGTCATCAAAGGAATTTGCACCGAGCTGTTTTAAGAAATTCGCCTTGCTTTCCTTCGATGCAGGAAGCACAAGCCAATCTTTAACCTCGCCATCCTTTGATTCGATAAGCAGTTTGAATATGTACTTGTCATCCTCAAAGGTTTCAGGGAAATGCTCTCCGTCATAGACTTCGGCATATTCCTTATCGTTGCATGTAAAGTATCCGTCTTCCGTGAATAATCCGTCTTCAGACTCCCTGATCTTTTCGCCTATTGCTTTATAGTCAAGAAAATTCCATGCTTCTTTTGGCAAGGAACCCATCCAATCAAGCATTCCGTTATCAACGTACATTCTTCCAAGTGATTCAGCATCGTATATTCCGTCAACGATTTCACACTTGTCCAGATTGTATGCATTATTGATAAGACTGTTAATATCCAAAAGAGAAAGACCTTTCTTTTCCATGTATCCTCTGAACTGCTTATGCTCATAGATGGAGAATCTGCTCATTACCTTTGCAAGATAGTTGAGCTTTGAAAGGTCTATAGTTTCTGCCTTCAAATCTACAGCAAGGTCAAATCCGTATAACCTGCACTCTTTCATTGTGTAGTGCTGATTCTCGTTATTGATTCTTGCTCTTTCGAAGGCATCTTTGATTTCATTTTCTGTTGCCGGGAGCTGCAATTCTGCTCCTATATATTGTGATTTTCTTTCTGCAAGGTCATCTCTTGAAAGAATAATTGTAATCTTGAAATCATCATCCTTTTTTCGAGACTGAACAATGTTGTTTTTGAATTTCTTTTCCTCAATCAAGTATGTATTAAAGAGTTCTCCGTCAATATAAACATCGACCTCTTTCGGAGTTCTGATCGTCACCTTAATATCATTGCTTGTATCGGCATATCCCTGCAGTAATCTTTGTATATTCTTCGAAATTTCTTCTCTGTTAATCACATCTGCATTCCTCCAAATTCCATATCTTCGTTTTCTTCCTGTATTTGTTCTTCCGACTCAGAATAAAGGAATTTCATTTTTTCGTATTCCATACTCTGCATCAGTCTGTGTTTAGGCTGAATGTCCATAACCTCCGGAAACAGCGGTGCAGCATTGTCTGATGAACAGAACTGTGTCTCAAGTCTTATGGAAAGGTTCTCGTCTACTATTGAAAGATTTCCGTCAAAAACGAAAGGGATTTCTTTTATCCCTTCCATAAATTCTTTAACCGTTGCATCAAGCAATTCTCTTCTGTATTTAGTTACCTCACCATCTTCGAACCTGTATCCGCTTACATATATTCTCTGGTCATGACCTGAATTTCTTCCGTCAAGATATGATATATGCATACTGTCTATAACAGTGTATCCTTCTTTGAGTTCTGTTTGCTCATAGATTCTTTGCATCATGGGATCGTGAACATTCTTCTTGAATGTCATCAGAGCATCTTGGTTTATAAGCTCTTTCACATCTGCATTCCTCCCATTTCCTGTTCCGGCTCTTCAGCTTGGACTACTGTCTGCTCCTCTTCTGCTTCGGGGGTTACGATTGCAAATATCTGACCATTCTCTTTGGATATAATTCCGTAGTCGGTCAGCTTACAATCCAGCCTGTCGCAAAGTCTTCTTCCGAGATTAGCCAAGTTACATCCTTCAAGGATGCCTATGTCGAAATCTGTCGGCAGGTTTATTTGCATATACACTTTAGCATAGGTTTCATAGCAGGGTGTGTAATGAGATATCTGATACTTGTCCAGGTTATTGATTATTTCCTTTGCAACATCCAAGTCTCTGCATTGCAGACCTTCTGTTACTGCCTTGAACTTAAGCTTGTCATCCGCACTCAGTGTTTCATATACGAATGCAAGGTTATTGAGTTTGCCGAATAACTCATTACTGGTGTAAACCTCATCTGTCAGCCATGAAAGCGGCGATTGAAAGTCGAAGTATACAGTATCTTCAATTCGCCCTTCACCTACTGCCTGTGCTATTGTGTTTGCAGTTTCTGTGTCTATCGGAAGTCCGATAAGAACTGCTCCCTTTTCTGCTTCTTCAGGGTTCTCTAATCCTGATTTTGCGATAAGCATTTGAATAAATCCTCCACCGACTGCTTTTCGTTCAGGTTCGGGCAGATTCTCGCCGTCATATACTTCTGGCCAACAGTATCCGAGTCTTGCAACATAGTGTCCGTTTGAATAGACACCGCATTCACTTTCACGGAACTTCTTGCCTACTTTTTCTAAATCAAGCAGTTTTAGAGTTTCGTCACTCATTTTTTGCATATACGGTTCCATCTCATTGTCCCTGACAAATTCTCCAAGTTGTCGGTCACTTGATAAACCGGGAACTACTGTCATCCCATCAAGGTCATATGTCATATTGATTAAATCTTTCAAAGGAAGTCCGAATTCAAATTCCCCTGCTTCCTTTTGTGTTTCGAACAGAGCATTTAGTCCTATGAGTTGATTTTCAGTAAGTTTCTCAAGTCTTTGTGCCAGGAAGTTCAATTCTTTTATAGTCGGTGCATCAAGTCTTGTATCGGCAAGTTCAGGAAGTTTCGGGCAGCTTAATACATTTAACTGCATGTGTCCTTCTCTGCCGACTGCTCTGGCTCTTTGCATTGCATCTTCTATCTGTCCATCTGTTGCAGGAAGTATTAAATCTGCATAATGGTATTCCGACTTATGCATTTGCTCAACACTGATTTCAATAACCAATTTGTCTTTTAAAGCCATATTCCACACCTCCTACATCGACATTTCAGGACCTGACTCTTCCTGTTCAGGTTCTTCTGTCATTTTCTGTTCTTCAGCAAGTTCTGCTTCTGTAAGTTTTCTGCATGAGTCTTCTCCATATGCAATTCCGAGACCGCTTCCGCAGTCCCATCTCACATGAATTGTTCCTGCGTCATCTACATGGTCAACTGTTCCTCTGTCATCGTATTCGAGCTTTGAATATGGATCGTTCATATAGTTAAGA
>JAFWWX010000298.1 GCA_017517985.1 Clostridia bacterium
AAATAGAGTTCTTCAACAATAAATAATTTTGCCCCCAGAAATTCATCTGGGGACAAAATAAGTTTAACGATATGCCCTTTTTAGGTTTTCTCTTGAAATGTAGAAAATCAAATGGCTGAAAATGGCTTGTTTAGGAGAAGTGCGTTTTGTGTTTTCTATCGGTGAAAGTCCTTCTCCGCCAGAAAAAAGACAAGTTTCATTATTGAAACTTGTCTTTTTTGCAATTTCCAAAGTTAAAGCCATCGGTGTACGACCGATGGCTTTTTTAGTTGCAGTATATATGGTTTTTTAACTAAAAAATCAATATTTCCTGTTTATCCAGGTTGCTCTTCTTTTGCTCTTTATAGAAAGGTATGTGTATATACCAAAAAGGACAATTGCAGTAATTGCTGTAACGATAAAGAAACTGCTTGTGACAAATTTTTTTATTTTGTCAATTGTATAAAGCACTGTGCTTCTCTCGTAGCTTTTGTTTGAAACCAGCTTTGATTTACCAATTATGAAATCGCCCTTGTATTTGATAATAATTTCACCAAATTCATCCCCCTGGTTAATCGGAGCATTAAATTCGTCACCGTATATTACTTTTTCATAGGAAATATCATTACTGCCGGATTTAACGGGAAGTATGTGTGAAACAGGAGAGGAGGGGAATAACGGCACATGATCGTAGCTTGCCGAAAGATTAAGCGGAACTTCTGCTATTACAGAGCTTGTGTCAAGCACCTTTTTTACCTCATAAGTTGAAAAGCATGTATTAAGCAGATTTTTTGCATCTATGTATGCGTAATTTGTACTGTCTTTTTCAAGCACAGGTGAATTCATAATAACACATATATATGTCATACCGTTTTTTGAAGCTGAGGTGACAAGACAGTTACCTGCTTCGGGTGTGGATCCGGAATTTAAACCGAAAGCATTTTTGTAATAATATGTGGAACGGCTACTGCGAAAAACAAAATCATTTCTATTATATTTTAACTTGTAGTCTTCATTATTACCGACAGGGTAAAAGGTATATGAAGCAGTAGACGACCATTCGGCAATTTCTCCAAGTTCATATGCATAGATAGCTATTTTCATAAGGTCCGATGCGGTTGTATACATATTCGCATCATGAAGACCTGTGACATTGGTGTAGTTTGTTGATGTACAGCCAAGCTCTGTTGCTTTTTTGTTCATTAAATCTATAAAGTCACCTTTTTTGCCACCTGATACATACTCTGCAAGCTGGTTTGCTGCATCGTTTGAGCCACAAATAAGAACAGCACGGATTAAATCCTCTGCAGTATAAACATCACCAATTTGAAGGCCCAGTTTTAAGCCAATACTTTCGTTAACAACAGAACGTGTGACTGTAATTGGTGTTGACTTGTCGGGGATGTTTTCATACGCGACTATAGCCGTCATAATTTTTACAGTAGAAGCAGGATATATTTTTTCCTTTGGATTTTTTTCGTATATAACAAAACCACTTTCTTTATTATAGACAGATACACTTTTAGCGGTTGTATCCGGCATTTTTTGCTCGCTGTAATTGGAAAATGTCTTGCCATTTACATAAGATAAGGATATTTGGCTTGCTGACGCGGGAAAACTGAATAGTACTATAGAAATTATAAATAAGAATACTGAAAAATGTATTTTATATTTCATTATAAACTCCGGTTATTGTTTTGAAGGTATTTTTTTGCGTACATAATATCATCTTTGACTTGTGCAGATAACTGCTGAATGGAATCGAATTTCATTTCAGACCTTATCATACTAATAAGACTTACGGTAATATACTTCTCATATGCATTGTCTGTATAGTCAAAAATATATGTTTCGCAATTAACGGTAGGTATGTCCTTGTCAACGGTGGGGCGTATGCCTATATTTGTAATAGAATTGAATTTTTTTCCGTCAACCAGACATTCGGATATATAAACTCCATACTTTGGAATAAGTTTTGTGGCAGATATAGGTATATTTACAGTGGGGAACCCAAGTTTTCTGCCAAGCTGTTTGCCATGAATTACTGTGCCGGATAACGAATAATAATATCCTAGCATAGAGTATGCAGAGTGAATATTGCCATTTCTTAATTCTTCTCTTATTTTTGTTGACGATACTATTTCGTTGTTATCTGTTCTTATATATGGAACAACTACAAGATTAATTCCGTATTTAAGCAATTCATTTTTTAATATGTCAACATTTCCTTTTCCAGCTTTGCCAAATCTGTAGTTTTCTCCACAGAAAACACACTTTGCATTAAGTTTTTCAAGAATGACAGTTCTGCAAAAATCTTCAGGTGTCATTTCCATTACATCTGTAAATTCTTCATAATACAGATAATCACAATGTAAGGATTCTATTATTTGAGTTTTTTCATAATTTTCTGTAAGAAGTGATTTGCCTGCACCTAAAATATTTGCCGGATGAGTTTCAAAGGTATATACACACGACTTTAATCTGTTTAAGGTTGCATATTCCGTTAAAGACGCAATTAGCTTTCTGTGACCTTTATGAACACCATCAAAATTACCTAATGCAACACAGGTATCCTCGCTGATTTTTTTTGTGTCATTAGTTAGAATTATCATATTACATTCCTTAATGTTATTTTCATTTAATTATGATACAGTATAAAATATGCTTTGTCAAGGTTAAAATAATATGTTATATATTAAAATTTTTTTGTTTCTTCTTTTAAAAGACTTGACCTATTAATACTTTAGGTGTATAATAATAAATAATGATGAATAAATAATGCGGAGGTTTAAAGCTATGAATAGAATTACAAAAATTATTTGTTGTTTTGTCCTGTGTATACCTTTGGTTGCGGCAATAATAATAGGTGTAACAAATAATGGAGGTTTTGGATCAAAGGGCAATGGTTCGGATGTTTCTTCAAACGATAGCCTGAAAGTTATAAAAATTCATTCCGGAGACGGTGCACTTATTCGTGAGTATTCCGAAAAAGAGGTGCTTCAGCTTTATTGGAATGTTATAAGTAACGGTAGTGAAATAACCAATTATCAGCCTGTAGGTAATGAGATTACAACTTCCTTTAATGTTAATTATATAGGTAATGTATCGGAAAATGTTTATACTTTCATTATGTCTTCCGATAACAGTGCCAATTGCGTATACAAAGATATAAATGAAAAATATTTCAGTATAAACGCTGAGGATGCCAAGAGTTTGCTTGTCAGAGATGAGTTTGCATCTGCGAGCAGATATTCCGAAGCTTTCAGTCTTTATTTTAACTTTGATAGTAATGATAAGAAGTACAGCATTGAGGTTTCTCCCGACACATATAATTGGACATATACAAGAATAGACGGAGAAATTATACCCAAAGTAAATAACGATGGAAAAACCGAGCTCCCTGTTGTAAAGGTTCCCCATAAAACTGATTTTGATATTACTTTTGATTCTGATGTTGTTCCAGAAAGTCGTAACATCACAATTTCAAAAGACGGCACAGTAATCTATAACGGCATTCCCGGAAGTGCGGTTGCATCTTTCCTTGATTTTTCCTCTGACACTGTTCTTGATGTAACAGTCGATGCTAAGTGGCACGAGGGCGAAGATTCCAAGTTTTTCGGAGATGCAAAGTATAGATTCAAATTGATGTATGATGTTCCTTCAAAGTTTACTCTGGTAAATAAGGGACTTAACGCAGGCGAATTTACAATTATAAAAGTGACAGGCGGTGACAAGACAGAGGTTATTACTGCACAGTCCGAGATGATGCCTAATCCGTCAAAGTCTTTTGTTTCCGGAGATAAGCAGTATATATATCTGCCCATAAAATCAACAGCATAACCCGGAAATTATACAATAACAATAGAAGAATTCGCGGGTACAACACAGCTTAATTTCCAGGTTAGAAGCAAGAACTTTGCAACACATAACAATTTGATGATTTCGCCTGATGTAGCTGGGCTTTCCACAGAAACCAATATTAAAGAGTATAATGAGTTTATTCAAAAATACATAAATACATTCTCGCAGGAAAAGTACTGGAAGGATAATGAGAAGTTTACTTCACCTGTAAAGGGAACTACAGTTTGCGGATTTGGTGATACTATGAACATTCCTGCAAACACCAAAATATCCGAAGGAATGTACATAAAGGGTGAAAAGGACTCAGATGTTAAAGCGGCAAATGATGGTGTTGTTCTGTTTGCAGGCAAGACAAATTACTCTGGTAATGCAATTGTAATTGACCACGGTCTTGGCGTTATTTCCTATTATTTTAATCTTGGCAAGGTGAATTGTAAAGCAGGCCAGAAGGTCATAAAGGGTACAAATATAGGAACAGTCGGAACTACAGGATATACACCTTATGAAAATACTGTTTACTATGCAAACAGCATAGGCGGAAGTTTTGTTAACCCAAAGACCCAGCTTGATTATGGCATAGATTTAGACTAATAAAATATAAAAAAGACATCCCGGGAATGACTGATTTCCCGGGATAGTTTTATTTTTCTTCGCCAAGTATTCTTTTTAGCTCTTCCATAAAAGTGTTTATATCTTTAAATTGCTTGTATACAGATGCATATCTTACATATGCAACCTCATCAAGCATCTTGAGCTTTGCCATTACAAGTTCACCGATTTCAGCTGATGGAATTTCAACACGCATTGAGCTTTGAAGTGTTTGTTCTATATCTGTTGCAGCTTTTTCAATTTCAGAAATTGGAACAGGTCTTTTTTCGCAAGCCTTAATCATTCCATCCAGAAGTTTTCTCTTATCAAAAATTTCGCGTGTTTTATTTTTTTTGATAACTGAAAAAGTAATATTCTCAATAGTTTCAAAGGTGGTAAATCTCTTTTGACACTTAGTACACTCTCTTCTTCGTCTTATTGTCGAAAAATCGCTATTGGGTCTTGAGTCAAGAACTTTGCTGTCAATATTTCCGCATATGGGGCATTTCATATGTATAAATCCTTTCGAGTCTTTTTGGAATAATTATACACTTAAATTTTAAAAAAGTAAATAGAAAAAAACAAATATTTAAAGTGAGGAATTAAAATGTTAAAAAAATACCTTAATTGCACTAATGCAATTCACATATTTCTGAATATTTCATTGACGATAATAATGTGTTATGTAATTTCATTGACTTTATATTTATCTATGCCACCGGAAGATATGCATTTGTACGATGTGATGTCGCGTGGAATAATTTATTTAGAATACATTGTGTGTTCAATTGCTGTAGTATCTGTTTGTTTTATTATTATGAAGTACATAATTAAAAATCAAAAATAAAATAATTACAATGTATTTTTATAAAATATGCTTGCTATTGTTAAGATACTGTGATAAAATATTTTTGTGATTATATAGCATAGGAGATATATGTGAATGACAAATAAAATAATTAATATTGCTGTTATCGGAGCAGGCTCTATGGGAAGAACACATTCCTACGCAATAAAAAATATACCGTTTTATTATAAGGATTTGCCTTTTTTACCTGTATGTCACACGATTTGCTCAAGGACTCTTGAAAAAGCGCAGACTATGAAGGATGATTATGGCTACCTTTATGCTGAGTGCGATTATGATAAGGTTGTATCAAATGATGAAATTGATATTATAGACATTTGTACACCGAATATTTTTCATTATAAGCAAATAAAATCGGCACTTGAACACGGAAAGCATATAATGTGTGAAAAACCGCTTGTTGTAAACGGCGAAGAATGTGATAAACTTGAGGAGTTGCTGTCACATTATCCTCATTTAATACATCGTACTGTGTTCAACAACAGACATTTGCCAGTGACAATGAGAGCAAGACAAATATTCGAAGAGGGCAGAATAGGTCGTGTGTTGTCTTTCAGGGCATCATACAGACATTCTTCTGCTACTGATAAAAACAAAAATGCCGGCTGGAAACAAAATAAAGATATTTGCGGAGGCGGAGTTCTTTTCGACCTTGGTTCTCATATAATAGATTTGCTGAGCTTTATTATGGGGGATGGGGAGAATGAATTTAAAAGTATCTGCGGACTATCTCAGATTGCATATTCTCAAAGAAAAGGCATAGATGGGAACGATTGGAATACAAACGCAGATGAGGCATTTTATGCCCTTGCAAAACTTAAGTGCGGTGCCTGCGGAAGTTTTGAAGTAAGCAAGGTGACGGTAGGTACAAACGATGATATTCTTGTTGAAATATTTGGCGAAAAGGGTGCTTTGAGATTTGATATGATGCAGCCGAATTTTCTTGAATTTTATGATAACACTGCAGAGAAATCACCCTACGGAGGATATTCCGGTTTTACTCGAATCGAATGTACCCAGAGATATGATGCACCCGGTGGTGTATTTCCGAGTGTAAAGTCGCCTGTTAACTGGGTGAGAGGTCATGTTCATAATATGTATTGCTTGTGTAACGATGTTTTCAGCGGTACAATATCCCATCCGGACTTTTATGACGGTATAAAAGTTAACAGAATTATGGATGCTGCCTATAAATCAAGTGTAAGCGGAAAGTGGGAAAAAATATTTTGAAATTTAAGGAGATTATTCCTATAAACAAAAAATCGACATTCTTACATTGAAGAGTGTCGATTTTATGTAATTAAAACAGTAAACTCCGCACACTACTGTGTGCGGAGTTTTGGCTGGGAAATAGGGATTCGAACCCCAACAAACAGAGTCAGAGTCTGTCGTGCTACCGTTACACAATTTCCCAATAGCTTGTTCCTTGGAACGTGTGATATTATATCACTTTAAAATTGTTTTGTCAATAGATTTTTGAAATTTTTTTCCTTAATTATAGATTTTGTATAATATTACATTTTTATTCGCAGTTGTATGATTTTTTTGTGCAAATATATGCCTACGTTTAAATTAAGTAAAAATAAACAGATGCTTTTTACAATTAGTTCTTGACTTTACGATATATTGCATATATAATGTAATTTGAGTATTTTTTTGTAAAGAAAAGGGTGTACAATATGATTGAGAAAACAAATTATATTCCGTCAATGTTTGGTGAATACGTTTTCGGCGATGATGTTATGAGAGAAAAACTTCCAAGGGAAATTTACAAATCTCTCAAAAAGACTATTGAAGACGGTAAAGACCTCGATATTACTGTTGCGAATGTAGTTGCAAATGCAATGAAAGACTGGGCAATTGAAAAGGGTGCAACTCACTTTACCCACTGGTTCCAGCCTATGACGGGTATTACCGCAGAGAAGCACGACAGCTTCCTTTCGCCACAAAAAGACGGAACAATTATTATGGAATTTTCCGGAAAAGAGCTTATAAAAGGTGAGCCTGATGCATCCTCATTCCCTTCAGGCGGACTTCGTGCAACCTTTGAGGCAAGAGGTTATACTGCATGGGACCCGACATCATATGCTTTTATAAAGGATGACTCCCTTTGTATTCCTACTGTATTTTGTTCATATGGTGGGGAAGTACTTGATAAAAAAACACCCCTTTTACGTTCAATGGAACTTATTAGCCAGGAGGCAATAAAGCTACTGAGTCTTTTTGGAATTACTGATGTTAAGCGTGTAATTTCAACTGTAGGTGCGGAGCAGGAATATTTCCTTGTTGACAAGGATATGTTTGAAAAGAGAAAAGATCTTATCTTTACAGGAAGAACACTTTTCGGAGCAATGCCACCCAAAGGACAGGAGCTTGGAGACCATTATTTCGGAAGTATTAAACCCCGTGTAATGGCATATATGGAGGATCTTAACAGAGAACTCTGGAAGCTTGGTATTTTTGCAAAGACAGAACATAATGAAGCAGCCCCTGCACAGCACGAGCTTGCGCCTGTATTTACATCCGCCAATATAGCTACTGACCACAACCAGCTCACAATGGAAATTATGAAGAAGGTTGCCAACAAGCATAATCTCGTGTGTCTTCTTCACGAAAAGCCGTTTGCAGGCGTTAACGGGAGCGGTAAGCACAACAACTGGGCTCTTTCAACCGGAAAGGGAAAGAATCTTTTTGATCCGGGTAAGGGTAATATTGCTGACAACAAACTTTTCCTTACATTCCTTTGCGCTGTAATTAAGGCTGTTGATACTCATCAGGATTTACTTAGAATAACTGCCACAAGTGCAGGTAATGACCAGCGTCTTGGTGGACACGAAGCACCGCCTGCAATAGTTTCAATGTTCCTTGGTGATGACCTTTGCAGTGTTCTTGAAGCTCTTGAAGCTGACGGTGAACCTATTGAAATACGCAAACAGAAAATGGAAACCGGTGTACACGTACTTCCCGATTTCCAAAAGGATACAGCAGACAGAAACAGAACATCTCCCTTCGCCTTTACCGGTAATAAGTTTGAATTTAGAATGGTTGGTTCTTCCTTCTCTGTTGCAGACCCTAATACTGTTCTTAACACTATAGTTGCTGATGTTATTTCCGAGTTCTATGACAGACTTTCTGTTGCGAAGGATTTTGATAAGGAGCTTAAAAAACTCTTAATAGAGGTTCTGAAAGAACATAAGAGAATAATATTCAACGGCAACAATTACACAGAAGAATGGATAAAAGAGGCTAAAGAACGTGGGCTTTATAACTTTGTTACAACCCCCGATGCAATTCCTCACTTTACAGATGAAAAGAATATTGAACTGTTTACTAAACATAAGATATTTATAAGAGAAGAAATTATTTCCAGAACTGAAATACTTCTTGATGACTATGCAAACCACATAAACATTGAAGCACTTACAATGCTTGAAATGGCAAAGCGTCAGATACTTCCTGCAGTATTTGCGTATACTAAAGATGTTACAGACGGATGTGTAGCAAAGGCATCAATTGGAATTGTCGATGTTGCGGCGAAAAGTATGGTTTCTGAACTTACAGAACTTTCCTGTGAATTTATGGACAGAATTGACAACCTTGATGCTGCACAGAAGAAGTTTAAAGAGTTAAAGTCTGCAAGGGATAAGGCGGATTTCTGCAGAGATGTTATTCTTCCTGCAATGAATGAACTTCGCCATGTTTCTGATGTTATGGAAACAATGGTTGCAGATAAATACTGGCCGTTCCCTACATACGATGACTTGTTGTATGGTGTTAACTGAACAAAGGGGCAAATCAGATGAATATTAAAGAAGAATCTCTGAAAAAACATTACGAATGGCAAGGAAAAATAGAAGTTGTTTCAAGAACAAAGGTTGAAAACTCCAAAGATTTATCTCTGGCATATACTCCGGGTGTTGCTGAACCCTGTATAGCTATTCACGAAGATGAAAACAAATCCTATGAGCTTACAAGAAGGAGTAACCTTGTGGCTGTAATCACAGACGGTTCAGCTGTTCTTGGACTTGGTGATATAGGTCCGCTTGCAGGTATGCCTGTAATGGAGGGCAAATGTGTTCTATTTAAGGAGTTTGGTGGGGTAGATGCTTTTCCTTTATGTATAAAGACGCAGAATGTTGACGAGATAGTAGAGACGATTTATAATATATCCGGGTCTTTTGGCGGTATAAATCTTGAGGATATTGCAGCTCCAAGATGCTTTGAAATTGAGAGAAGACTTAAAGAAATTTGCGATATTCCGGTATTCCACGATGACCAGCACGGCACTGCAATAGTTGTAGCTGCTGCGCTTATCAATGCTCTTAAGGTTGTAAAGAAAGATATATCCGAAATCCGATGTGTAATTAACGGTGCAGGCTCTGCTGGGACTGCTATCGGAAAGCATCTTCTGAATCTTGGTGTCAAGAATCTTATAATGGTTGACAGATTTGGAATAATATGTGACGGAGATGAAACTCTTTCAGATGTTCACAAGGAGCTTTCAAAAATAACAAATAAAGATAGGCTTTCCGGAGATTTGTCTGATGCAATGAGGGGAGCAGATGTTTTTATCGGTGTTTCAGCTCCCGGTGTTGTAAATGAGCAGATGGTGTGTTCAATGGCTCCCGGTGCAATTGTATTTCCTATGGCAAATCCTATTCCTGAAATTATGCCGGACCTGGCACTTCAGGCAGGTGCGACTGTTGTTGGGACAGGAAGAAGCGATTTCATGAATCAGATTAATAATGTTTTGGCTTTTCCCGGAATATTCAGAGGCGCACTTGATGTAAGAGCTTCGGATATTAACGAAGAAATGAAAATGGCAGCATCAGTTGCAATTTCAGAGCTTGTTTCAGAAAGGGAGCTTTGTGCGGAATATATTATTCCAAAAGCTTTCGATGCGAGGGTTGGTAAAGCTGTTGCAAAGGCAGTCGCAGAAGCTGCAAGAAAATCCGGTGTTGCCAGAATTTGAACACAGATTTTTTATAACAGTAAAATTATTTTTGAAAGGATTGCAATTAATGAATCTTAA
>JAFWWX010000299.1 GCA_017517985.1 Clostridia bacterium
TAATAAGCCTTGTTCCCTCAGTTGCTGTAAATAATCTTGCCATAACAACTACCTCAAAAAGTGTATTACTATAATTTTAACGGATTTTTTAATGCTCTTCAATAGCGGATGTGTAATATTTAGGTTATAAATATATACTCAATTACAAAAACACTACATCTAAAAAACAAATAATTAATAAAGAATGCAGGCACCTCTTTGAGGTGCTTTTTCTTTTGCCCGGAATAATTCCGTGGCAATGGTGTAGCAAGCACTGAATTGTGGGGCCACAATTCGATTTTTCAGGGATATCCCTGACACCCTTAATCGCAGAAAGGAGATAAAAATGAGAACAAGAACAAAAGAAATAAAAATAAGACTTAACGAAAAGGAACTGGAACAACTCAATAAGCAGGTTGAGAAAAGCATATTCAATCGTGAAGGGTTTATCCGTATGCGTATAGCTGGGTACGAAATACAGGAAAATCCTGGTGTGGAAATCAGTCAGTTTATGATTGATATACGAAATATCGCCGGAGCCTTATACCAGATGCACGACAAAAATATGTTCAAAAATTTGACCAGGGAGGAACTGGACAGAGTTATGGAGCTGGTGGAACAGTCCAGGAAACTGGAGAAAGTGATATATACAGTATATTTCCCGTATTACAAAGAAAAACAGAAATACAAGATTCCATATTAATGAAAGGAGAACCCAATGACACAACCCCAAGAGAAAGCAAAGAACTGATACATATTTCCCAAGTGAAAATCCCCATAGGTGGGGTGTATATAACACTTGAACAGATACAGGAAAAAGCAAGAAAGGAGAAAGAAAATGAAAAAATTCGAAAAAATTGATTTGGGTTTAAAAGAAGCCTATGAAGAACTGTTTATGAACGATGAAGAAAGAAAAATAAACCGTTCGCCAAGAGTGCTGGATATTGAAATATCACAGATTGATGATTTTGAAGACCACCCATTCAAAGTAAAAGATGATGAAGATATGGAAAAACTGATGGAAAGCATAGCTACATACGGAGTGCTGACACCTGTGATTATCAGAGAAAAGGGAGACAGATATGAGATGGTATCCGGTCACAGAAGAAAACACGCCTGTGAAAGGCTGGGTATGGAAACAATACCTACTGTGGTAAAGGAACTGACACGAGAAGAAGCAATAATTGCAATGACAGACAGTAATATACAAAGGGAAAATATACTGCCAAGCGAAAAAGCCTGGGCGTATAAAATGAAAATGGAAGCCATTAAAAAGTCAGCCGGAAGACCAAAGAAAAATTTGTCCCCAGTGGGGACAAATTTGAGAAGTGATGCTTTACTGGCTGAAAACAGTGGAGACAGTCGCAATCAGATTCAGAGATATATCCGCCTAACAAACCTTATACCCCAGCTTTTACTGATGGTTGATGAAGGTAAGATAGCCTTCAGACCAGCGGTTGAGATTTCACACCTTACTGAAAAACAGCAGGCTGACCTGCTGGAAACAATGGAATCTGCTGACTGTACTCCGTCACTGGCACAGGCAATCAAATTCAAGGAATTGAGCCGTGAGAACAAACTGGATAAAGACACAATGTCTGCAATGTTGGCTCAGCCAAAGGCAAACCAGATTGAAAAAATTATTTTCAAAAGAGATGAACTGAATAAATATTTCACTGCAAAGCAGACAGTTGGAGATATCAAAACAAAAATGCTGACTTTACTTGAACAGGACCGAAAGCGAAAGCACAGCAGAGATGCAAGATAAAGGAGGTAACTGCCTATGGGAAGACCACGAATATTTATAAACACTTCAATATATCCCGATGATGTTATAGAAACACTTGCGCGAATCTTTTATGACGACATTATAAAAGATTTGAACAATGATGAGGATGAGATTTGTATTTCATCGGAACATTCAGAAGATTGCACCGCAGAAACACTTGATATTGCAACTTAAATAAATATATCTGGTGCTGTAAAACTGCAGCACCAGATATACAGTCAAATATGCAAATCAAAAATTTGCACATTTCTAATTTTAAAAAATTTATTATAAACTAATCACGGAGGTGAATATATGAACGCAGTAATTTATGCAAGATATTCTTCCGATAACCAGAGAGAAGAATCAATTGAAGGACAGTTACGAGAATGCACTGCATTTGCTGAAAAATCCGGTTTTACTGTTCTTCAGCACTATATCGACAGGGCCTATTCGGCAAAAACTGATAACCGCCCTGAATTTCAACGAATGATAAAAGACAGCAACAAAAAACTTTTTGACGTCATAATTGTATGGAAACTGGACAGGTTTTCCCGTAACAGATATGACAGTGCAATTTATAAGGCAAAGCTGAAAAAGAACGGTGTAAGA
>JAFWWX010000300.1 GCA_017517985.1 Clostridia bacterium
AAGCTGAAGATAAAGAATATTTGAGTCAAGAGAAAAATACTTATCTATAAGTGCTTTCCATTTATTTCTTTCGCTAAAGCTTCTTTTTGCGTATCCATACCCCGGAAGGTCAACAAGATATAAGGTTTTATCCACCTCATAATAGTTTATGGTTATCGTCTTTCCGGGCTCCGAGCTTACTCTTGCAAGGCTCTTTCTGCCAAGAAGTTTGTTTATCAGCGATGACTTTCCCACATTTGACCGTCCGCAAAGTGCTATCTGCGGATAATGGGGAATTATCTTTCCGGGCAACTGTGAAACAAGACCCGCAGTCATAACAAGGGATACATTATTTAAATTCACGGCTGTCCATCCTTTCTGTTGTGTTTTATTCTCTTAAAAGTGCGGTGTTAAGAACATCTGATACATTTTCCGCATATACGAAGTTTATATTGTCAATAACCTGTCTGTCACATTCTTCGAGGTCAACCCTGTTTTCTGCAGGAATGATTATTGTCTTCATTCCGTGTTTATACGCTGCCATTGTCTTCTCACGAAGACCTCCTATCGGGAACACTCTGCCTGAAAGAGTAATTTCTCCTGTCATGGCAACATCTCCCCTTACCTTTATGCCTGAAAGTTCCGACACGAGCGCTGTTACCATTGTTACTCCTGCACTTGGACCGTCCTTTGGTACTGCACCCTCAGGGAAATGGATATGAATATCACGTTTTTTGTAAAACTCCGGATCGATACCTAAACCATCTGCGTTCTTTCTTATGTAGCTTACCGCAGCTCTTGCGGATTCCTTCATTACATCGCCAAGACTTCCGGTAATTTCAACCTTTCCTGTTCCCTCCATTGAAAGGGTTTCCACCTGAAGCATTTCGCCTCCAAGTTCTGTCCACGCAAGACCGTTTACAATACCAACCTTCGGTGCAGTATCATCCTTCATATCACGGATTTTAGGATTTCCCAGATAATCCTTCACGTCCTTTTCAGTAACAGTATAGCTCTTTTTTTCTTCCTCTACAAGCTTTCTTGCAACCTTTCTGCAAAGTGCAGCCGCCTCTCTTTCGAGATTTCGCACACCGGATTCCTTTGTATAATGCTCAATGATTTCTTTTATTGCATCCTCTTTGACGCGAAGCTTGTTTCCGTTAAGTCCGTGACGGCGAAGCTCCTTTGGAAGAAGGTGATTTTTAAAAATACTAACCTTCTCCGTGAGAGTGTATGCCGGGAGCTTTATTATCTCCATTCTGTCAAGGAGAGGTCTTGGAACGGTATCAAGGGTATTTGCCGTTGCAATAAATATACAATCGGATATGTCAAAGGGGAATTCAACATAGTGATCTCTGAAGGTTTTGTTCTGGTCTACGTCGAGTACTTCAAGAAGTGCCGCCGCAGGGTCACCATGCATATCCTTTGACATCTTGTCAATTTCATCAAGGAGCATTACGGGATTTTTTGTACCTACCTGCTTGAGTGCTGTTATTATTCTGCCCGGCATTGCCGCAACATAGGTCTTTCTATGTCCTCTGATTTCCGCCTCATCTCTGATACCACCAAGGGACACTCTGACAAATTTTCTGTTCATCGCTCTTGCAACAGATCTTGCAACAGAGGTCTTACCTACACCGGGAGGTCCTACAAGAAGAAGTATCTGTCCCTTGAGCTCCGGAGCAAGCTGTTTTACGGAAATATACTCAAGGATTCTGTCCTTTACCTTTGAAAGTGCATCGTGGTCTGCATCAAGTATTTTCTTTGCCTTATCAACTTCGAATCTGTCCTTGGTTTTATTATCCCACGGTAGCGCTGTGACTGTATCTATATACTCTCTTATTACAGAGGATTCCGAGGAAATCGGAGGCATTCTGTTAAGCTTCAAAGCCTCTTTTTTCAGTGCCTTTTTAACTTCATCCGGACAGGCAGATTTTTTTATTCTGTCAACAATTGAGGAAACATCATCATCAGCCATCGGCTCGCCACCCGCACCGTAAGTATCATCATCAAGTCCAAGCTCAATTCCGATTACCTTCATCTGCTCACGCAAGAAATATTCTCTCTGATTTTTATCTATTCTATCCTTGACTTTAAGGTGGATTTCAAATTCCAACTTAAGGTATTCAAGCTCACGCACCATAGCCTCGTAGACAACATTAAGTCTCTTTACAGGATCTATGGTATCAAGAACTGCCTGCTTGTCGTCTCTGTCGTGAAGCACATTTGCCGCAACAAAGTCCGAAAGGAAATCTGGTGTATTTACCGACTGGATTGCCGTTATAAGCTCCGGTGAAAGCTTTGGCAGATATGCCAGCATTTGTTCAAAGGCTCTCTTGATATTACGGATTGTATTTTCAATCTTCAGGCCTGTTGCGTCTGTCATCTCTATCTTTTTTGCAAGTACAACGCCTCGAAGATAGGGCTTGTCCTGAAGCTTTTCAGCAAGCTGTCCCCTGTCCGTTCCGTCAACTATTATTCTGTAGTTTCCGGATGGGAGCTTTGTCACCTGTCTTATTGTTGCTATGCATCCGATTTTTTCAACATTGTCAAGGCTCGGCTCGGCTTCCATAAGATCCTTTTGACCTGTCAGAAATACTTTTCCGCCAAAGGATGATGCCGCCTGCAATGCAAGTATTGACGGTTTTCTTCCAAGTTCAAAGCTTACCGGCATATTAGGGTATATTACAAGACCTCTCAGGGCTATAACAGGCAGTACCAGCCTTTCAACTTTCTCTATATATGATGCCATTATTTTGTATTCCTTTCAAACAAAGCAAGGATTAATATTACTGATTTATCACTTTTCAAAATGTTCAGGATAAAATGCTTCAATCTGTATTATAACAGAACAATCGACAAAATTCCATAGCATTTTACCATAATTGATATAATGTTTACATTTCGTACTATATTAAATCCCATTACAACATTATTCGACAACATTCGACAAATTATATTACAACTCTTTAATTATATTGTTATCAGTATTTGTTACGGCTATATATAATTAAGGAACTGTAGCAAAATTTGCAAAACGCACAAAATAAGGGAACAACACTCAGGTCGTTCCCTACAAACATTTGTTGCTTTTATACAATACATAGGCTGTAACAATTAATTTTGCTACAGCCCCTTATAGATACTATACTGCTTTCTTTTCTTCCTCTTTGAAAACAACGACCGGCTGTGCCTTGTTTTCCACGACATCCTTTGTTATGACAACCTTTTCCGCGTCTGTCATTGACGGAACATCATACATAATACCATTCATCATTTTCTCGGTTATTGCACGAAGACCTCTTGCACCGGTTTTTCTCTCGTATGCAAGACCTGCAACAGCCTCAAGGGCATCTTTTTCAAACTCAAGTTCAACTCCGTCCATCGAGAACAGCTTTTTATACTGCTTTACAAGGGAGTTTTTGGGCTCTGTAAGTATCTTTACAAGCGCGTCCTTATCAAGAGGCTCAAGTGCCGTGATAACAGGGATTCTTCCCACAAGCTCAGGAATAAGTCCGTACTTTACAAGATCGTGTGCCTGAAGTGACTTGAGAATATCTCCTCCTGTCTTTTCCTGTTTACCCATAACCTCGGCACCAAATCCTATACCCTGCTTTCCTGCACGCTCGGCTATTATACTCTCAATTCCGTCAAATGCACCGCCGCAAATAAAAAGAATATTTGAAGTATCTATCTGGATAAACTCCTGGCCGGGGTGTTTTCTACCACCCTGAGGAGGTACATTTGCAACAGTACCCTCAAGTATTTTCAGAAGTGCCTGCTGAACACCCTCTCCGGATACATCTCTTGTAATTGAACGGTTTTCGCTTCGTCTGGAAATCTTATCTATTTCATCTATATAGATAATTCCCCTCTGTGCCTTTTCAACATCAAAATCCGCCGCCTGAATAAGACGAAGAAGGATGTTTTCAACATCCTCTCCCACATATCCTGCCTCGGTAAGAGTTGTTGCATCGGCAATTGCAAAGGGAACCTTCAGCATTTTTGCAAGGTTCTGTGCAAGAAAAGTCTTTCCTACGCCGGTAGGTCCAAGAAGCAGAACATTGCTCTTCTGGATTTCAATATCCTCATCGGCAGCTTCTCCGTTTTTACCTTTTTTACCCTTTGTATTCTGCTTTGAAAGGATTCTCTTATAGTGGTTATAAACTGCAACCGCCAGAGATTTTTTTGCCGCATCCTGACCTATTACATACTTATCGAGATGCTCTTTAATTTCGTGGGGTTTTGGCAGAGATTCATAGGTGAGCTTATCACTTTCGCCATCTTTTGGAAGTCCTGTTTCTCTGTACTGTTCAAGGATGTTGTTACAAAGATCAACACAATCCTCGCAGATATTTACTCCACCGGGTCCTTTGATTAAATTTTTTACCTCCTGTTCGCTTCTTCCACAGAAGGAACAGGTGATTTTCTTATCTGTTGGCATATTTTGCTTGCTCCAATTTTATATTCTCTTATCAACAATCTTATCAATAAGACCGTATTCAAGTGCCTGCTGGGCTGTGAGGAAGTTATCTCTGTCTGTATCAAGGCAAACCTGTTCGTAGGTCTTACCTGTCTGTTCGGCAAGGATTCTGTTCATCTTCTCCTTGATTCTGAGAATATGCTCTGCGTGAATCTTAATGTCAGATGCCTGTCCCTGCATACCGCCAAGAGGCTGATGAATCATAATTTCGCTGTTGGGAAGTGAAAATCTCTTACCCTTTGCTCCGGAAGAAAGTAGGAATGCTCCCATGCTTGCTGCCATACCTATGCAAATTGTAGATACATCACACTTAATAAAGTTCATTGTGTCGTAAATTGCCATACCTGCCGAGATTGAGCCTCCGGGGCTGTTTATATAAAGGCATATATCCTTATCGGGATCCTTTGACTCAAGGTAAAGAAGCTGTGCCACAACAAGAGATGCTGTTGTATCATTCACCTCGTCAGCAAGAAATATAATTCTGTCATTGAGAAGTCTTGAGTAAATATCATAGGATCTTTCTCCTCTGCCTTCCTGTTCTACTACCATTGGTACAAGTGCCATAATAAATCATTCCTTTCGTTATATATTAACTTTAAACCTAAAAGGGGGGTGTAGAAAAATTGTACTCCCCTTTTATATTATTCCAAATTTTTCCCTGTATAATCAAACCGTAAGTGTAATTTCACTATCATATTAGGGATGTACGATTTAGATGCAAATTGTTTTTTCGCAGTAGTTCATATAAAGTTAAGACTAAAAATTTTTATTTATTTTCTTGTCTATACGCCTAATTTCTATAAATTGCAATACAATTAAAACAATATGCATTATTAGTGAAATTATCGAAAGAACTTCACCCAGATTGCACATAAAATCATTTTCAATCAACCCGAAAAACATTCGAGTAGATAATTCATCAGCATCAGGAAAAAGAATATTGCTCACCATGTATGTTATACAAAACATATAATTATACAACCGTATCTTTTTATATGTTGAATAATTAGACGCAACTACGCAAACCGCAAACACAATCAAAGCATGCACAAAAGGAATTAACAACATTAAACAAAATAATCTCATAAAGCCAAAATTCATAAGCCAAGATATCGCCACTATCAAAATTGATATAAACGATAACAATATCATTTTTGCTTTCATGATTATTTCCTTTCTCCTTTTGTCAATTTTCGACATCATTACTAAAACCATCAAAAGTCAAACTCAAGAATTATATTTCTCGATTCGACAAAATTCTCACGGCTCTAAAAGACGCAATTCCACTGTTGCCAAATAATCAACAACAGTGGAATCGTTATTTATCTTTGTGAATTATTCGGCGTCTGTCTTGGGTTCTTCTTCAGCCTTTGTTTCTTCTGTCTTCTTCTTTCTGGGAGCTCTCTTCTTGGGAGCAGGCTTCTTTTCTTCGGTTTCTTCCTTTGCAGCCTGTGCCTTTGCTTCTTCCTCTGCCTGAAGTTCTGCAGCAGTTACAGTCTTTTCTGTTACCTTTGCAGCTGCCTTTACTATGTCAAACGCCTTGATGGACTGAACTTCTTCTTCAAGGTTTTCAGAAGGCAAGCTCTTCTTAACCTCTTCAACCTTCATATTGTAAGCGTTTGCAATTTCTTCGTATCTCTTTTCAACATCTTCTGCAGTTGCTTTGATTGCCTCTGCCTTGATGATTTCTTCAAGTGCGAGGTTCTTCTTAACATTTACTTCAGCTATAGCTCTGTACTGCTGTTTGATGCTGTCAAGTGTCATACCTGTGTACTGGATGAGCATATCAAGGCTGAGTCCCTGCTGACGGAGGTTAAGGTCGTATTCACGAACGAGAAGTTCAACTTCCTTATCGTACATAACAGTAGGAATTTCAGCTTCAACAAGCTTTGCAAGCTCTTCGGAAAGGTCAGCGGAGAGTCTTCTGTCAGCCTCGTCTGCATTTCTCTTTTCCATCTTTGCACGGATATCTGCCTTATATTCAGCAATAGTATCAAATTCGGAAGCATCCTTTGCAAACTCGTCATCAAGTTCGGGAAGCTCTTCCTTTTCAATCTTGTGGAGAATTACCTTGAACTGAGCGTCCTTGCCCTTGAGTTCTTCTGCGTGGTATTCTTCAGGGAACTTAACATCAATTTCAAAAGCTTCATCAGAAACGGACTTGCCTACGATCTGATCTTCAAAGCCGGGGATGAACGCACCGGAGCCGAGTGTGAGCTTATGACCTTCAGCCTTTCCACCTGCAAAAGGAACACCATCAACAAAGCCTTCGTAGTCGATTGTTGTAATGTCTCCGTTTTCAGCTGCTCTGTCTGTTACTTCAATTGTTCTTGCATATCTCTTCTGAACATTTGCAAGTTCTGCATCAACCTGTGCGTCTTCGACAGATACAGTTGTCTTTGTAGCCTTAATTCCCTTATATTCGCCAAGCTTTACATCAGGTCTTCTTGTGAATGTAACCTTAACAATTACGCCTTCTTCATTCTCAAAATCAACATCAGAGATTTCGGGAGTAGCAACAGGCTTGAATCCACATTCAGCGATAGCAGCATCAGCCTTTGCAGGAGCGATTGAGTTAAGTGCGGATTCAAAGAACACGCCCTTACCGTACATCTTTTCGATGATAGCTCTGGGAGCTTTGCCCTTTCTGAAGCCGGGAATCTGGATTTTCTTAACTTCCTTCTTATAAGCTTCATTTACTGCCTTGTTAAATTCTTCTCTTTCAATAAGCAGTGTTACTTCAACTGTGTTTACTGCAGTTTCCTGTGTGTTCTTAAGCATTTTTATTCCTCCGTAATGTCTCCGGATTTTACCGGATACAATAATAATATACTGAATATATAACTATTCACGTTATCTATTTTATTTTACACTTTTTTTCAAATATGTCAAGGGTTTTTCCGATAAATCGTTATCTTGCACAACCTTTACATTGTTAAACAATTTTCATTGGGCAAAATTGCAAATAATCACAAGAAACAAGCTGAAGCTTCATTCCGTAGAATTCCTTATCAAGCTGGGCTTCGCTCACTCCGTGAAGATGACCGAAATAAACCGTTTCAATTCCGTGACGGTAAAGGACATTAATTATATCGTCATTCATAAAGGAGCCGAAAATCGGCGGATAATGGAGAAAAACAATAATTTCAGCATCTGAATACAATTCCTTCAGTTTTTCTCCTTCGCAAAGCGACATTTCAAGTCTTTGTGCCTCGCGTTTTATAATCTTCTCATCTTCCTTTTTTACCCCAATTTCATCTATCCAGCCTCTTGTTCCGCAGATGATTTTACCATCGGAATAATAGGCATTGTTGAAAAGGAAGTTTATTGTTGAAAATCCCTTTTCCTCACAGAAACGATTCATTTTTGTCAAAGTATCCCACCAATAATCGTGGTTGCCTTTTCCGATAATCTTTCTTCCGGGAAGCTCGTTTATAAAACGCATATCAGCTTCGACATTTGAAAGTCCCATTGCCCAAGAAATGTCTCCCGGCATTACAACGGTATCCTTCTCACAAACAAGTCTTTGCCAATTTTCGCTTATTCTTTCAGCGTGGTTTTCCCAGTTCCTTCCGAAAATGTCCATAGGCTTATCGGTACTAAAGGATAAATGGGGGTCTGAAATTGTAAACAGTGCCATAAGTCTCTCGCTTTCGGAAAAATTTTCTCATAATCCGCATATTTGTATTGTTTCCTGAAATAATATTTCTGAAATACTACTGTCAAGGAAGGTACGCTATGAACAACGGATTTTTTGATTCAAGTCTTTTCGGGAACAATATCCCCCAGCACATTCACGGAATACGGTGCGATGTAAAAAACTGTCTTTACCACGACGGCGACAACTACTGCACTGCAAACCGGATAAACATAGGTCCGAGCTTTGCCTCCTCCTGTACTGATACGGTTTGTGCCACCTTCAGACCTAAATCCAAGAAGGACTGACTTTTAAGTGGGGGACTTGAACCCCTTACATATTTTACTTTGTTATAAATCTTTCGGCAGCTTCCCAGAGCTGTTCTGTTTCCTTGCCTACAGTTTCCTTAAAGCGTACGCTTGCGCTTCTGAGATTTGCAAGCGGTGCAGGGATTTCTGTTCCTGTAAGCTCAGAGAGCTTGTCAAGGCACTCAAACGCATTTTCGCTTGCAGTATCACCAAGGGATTCTATAACATCATAAGGGAACTTATAGGGGCTTGCGGTGGAAGCAGTTACTACCTTTACACCGTCGTTTTTGCAGGCGTCAACAGCCGCACCTATACCTACTGCAGTATGGGGATCAACAATATATGAGTACTTATCAAAAATTGTTTTGATTGTCTTTGCTGTCTTTTCTTCGTCACTGTAGAATCCAAGGAGGTTCTTCTTTATTTCAGAGAAGATTTCAGGCTCAACAGTATACTTACCATCGGCGGAAAGTGCAGACATATAACCTTTAACCTTTTCTGCTCCTGCAACACAGTAAAGAAGTCTTTCAAGGTTTGAGGAAATAAGAATGTCCATAGACGGAGACATGGTTGTATAGAATTCTCTATTTCTGTCGTAGGTTCCGGTTTCAAGGAAGTCTGTGAGAATATTGTTCTTATTGGAAGCACAGATAAGGTTTCTTACGGGAAGTCCCATTCTCTTTGCAAGATATGCAGCAAAGATGTTACCAAAGTTTCCTGTGGGAACAGCTATATCAATCTGCTCACCAAGCTTTATATCACCCTCGGAAACAAGGTCACAGTATGCAGAAATATAGTAAACAATCTGAGGTGCAAGTCTGCCCCAGTTTATTGAGTTTGCACTTGAAAGGAAAAAGCCTTTTTCATTGAGCTTATCGGCAATTGCCTTATCGGAGAATATTTTCTTAACGCCTGTCTGTGCGTCGTCAAAGTTGCCGTTTATTGCACATACATATACATTATCGCCCTTCTGGGATGCCATCTGCAATTTCTGCATATCACTTACACCGTCATTGGGATAGAACACGCAGATTTTTACTCTGTCAACATCGCAGTAGCCCTCAAGAGCTGCCTTTCCGGTATCACCGCTTGTAGCTACAAGAATTACCGCCTGTCTTTTTTCGCCTGTCTTGTCTAGTGCCATAGAAAGAAGTCTTGGCATTATCTGAAGCGCCATATCCTTAAATGCACAAGTCGGGCCGTGCCACAGTTCAAGAACTCTGATGTCATTACCAAGTGCAATAACGGGTGCTGCTCCGCCGATGAACTTGTCTTCGGCGTATGCTGCGGATGCTGCCTTCATAAGTTCTTCCTTTGTGTAATCTGTAAGGTAAAGGGAAAGAACTTCCGCGGCTCTCTCGATATATGTTTTGTCGCAAAGGCTCTTTATGTAGTCAAGGTCAATTTCAGGAATAGATTCGGGCATAAAAAGTCCGCCGTCATCTGCTATCCCCTGCTTGATAACCTCTGCTGAAGTTTTTGCAATCTTTCTTTCCGTGTCTCTTGTGCTGAAGTAATTCATTTTATGTGTCCTTTCTTTTGCCGGTCTTTCCGGCATTTTTGTTTACTTTAGATTATTTATGTAAAAATTATACGCGTTATTAAAGAAAATGTCGTCTGCTGTACCCTCGGAAATTCCGTCTTTTATAAGTCTTTCATACAGCTTATCTATCTCAGATACATTTCTTATCAGGGGTGTCATTTTCGTGCCGTCCCAGTCGCAACCAAGACATACTGTTTTTTCTCCACCCATCTCAAGGCAGTAATATATATGCTGGGAAAGCTCACCTGTAAAATCATCCAAAAGCGTTACTTCTCTTGTTTCATATTTGCTTTTCACATGCCGGCAGCACAAATTAAGTCCCACAATACCGCCACGCCTTATTATTTCACAAAGCTGGTCTTTTTTAAGGTTTCTGCCGTGAGAACAAATATCCGCATAGTTGGAATGAGATGCAACAAAGGGTTTGTCGCAGTGTTCTGCCGTATCATAAAAGCTTTTCTGCGACATATGGGAAACATCAACAACAATTCCAAGCTCCTCACATCTGCGTACTACTTGCTTGCCGAAAGATGTAAGTCCCAGGTCCGAATCCCACGCACCGCCGATATTGCTGACACCGCCCCATACTGGAAGTACCTGTCGGACTCCGGCATCATACAGAACATCAAGCCTTTCAAGGCTTTTGCCAATAAGTCGTACATCCTCCACTGCTTTTATAATACCACAGATTCCCCTGTCAGCACACTTTTTTATATCCGCCGAGGTTTTGCACGGCATTACTTTGTCAGGATACTTTTGTATAAGAGTATCAAAATGAGCGTTGCTTTCAAGAAATTCTTCATAACTTTCCGCATCAGTTTTATTGTTGTCACAAAAGAAGGCACTGACAAAAAACTTCCTGCCAAATCTCTCAATTCTACCAAGCGAAACATCCGTTACATCGTTATACAAATCAAGATTTTTTCTGAACAGTTCAAAGGGGGTATCACTGTGGGTGTCAAATATATCCATTGGGATTTTCTCCTAAAAGATTATATTGGTGCTGTGTATGATTTTTGGTTTTCCGTTAAATCTTCCGTCCTCAAAGCAAATTTCAACAAAGTCAAACCTTGACTTCATATCAGATGCCAAATCTTTTTTATCAAGTACGTATCTTTCGGCACAGCGTAGCATAAATGAAATCTTTTTTTCATCCATCGCCTCAGCTCCCGGAAAATCAGTTCCCAATCTTGTTTTCACCTCAACAAATACAAGGGTTTCACCGTCTTTTGCAATTATATCAAGCTCTCCGCCTCGTGTTACATAGTTTCTCTCAAGAATTTCAAGGCCCTTGCTTTGTAAGAATTCCGCGGCTATTTCCTCACCAAGAAAACCTTTTTCCTTATCTGTCATCAGGTGTCATTCTTTCTCTCAAAATACTTTTTAAGGAAGCTCATTCTATGCTCCGGGCAGGGTCCGTATTTATCTATTGCCGCATAGTGGTCCTTTGTTCCGTAACCTTTATGTTTTGCAAAACCGTATTCTGGATATGTATTGTCAAGGTATTCCATACAGTAAATATCTCTTTCTGTTTTTGCAAGTATTGAAGCTGCTGCAATTGAAAGGGATATTCCGTCACCTCCGACAATTGCTCTTGCCTTGACATTTACCTTATCGAAGTCTCTAGAAATATTACCGTCGATAAGTGCATTATCCGGCTTTACGGAAAGTCCCGAAATTGACCTTCTCATCGCAAGAAGCGAGGCTTCAAGAATATTAAATTCTTCAATCTCTGCCACTTCCGAGTATGCTACACAATAAGCTACTGCAAGCTCCTTTATTTTCGGAGCAAGTGCGAATCTCTTTTTCTCCGTAAGCTTTTTTGAGTCATTAAGAGCCTGAAATACTTCATTATCTTCGTCAAGCGGTGGCAGAATAACAGCCGCCGCATATACTCTTCCAACAAGGGGACCTCTGCCTGCTTCGTCTACTCCGCAGACAATACCACCCATTTCCTTTTCATATGTATCTGTAAGCATATCTCACCTTTTTCACCAAATAAACGGTATCATTCTGAATTTAACTTTTTTCTTAAACTCCGTATATCCGCATAGCTCACTTTCAAGAAGTCTTTCCTCGTTCTTTATACGATATGCGATAATAAAGGGATAGAACAGAACAACAACGAGTGGCAAAAGCGAGCCGAGAATAACAGGTATTGACAAAAACATAATTACTGTTGACAGATACATCGGATGTCGGACAACTCTGTAAAGGCCCTTGTCAATCACTTTCTGTCCCTCAAACACCTCTATATTTCTTGAAAGATATTCATTCTGACAAAGCACTACTCCGTAAAGGATATACCCAAAAAGGAACACTGCTGAAAATACGATTGAAACCCATAGCGGAACTCGTAAAATTCCGTATCTTTGACATATCCCCGAAAGGATAAATCCAAAAATAAACATTATTCCAC
>JAFWWX010000301.1 GCA_017517985.1 Clostridia bacterium
ACAAATTTGCGGCTCGGTGCAGGTTGCAGCTTCGCCCGGTGTATGACCTGTTGCTGCGTCTGCCTTAATCATTTTTTCGCCGCAATCTTCATTCTGACAAACATATTCAATTACGCCGTCTGCTTCGCAAGTGGAAGATGTTACAAAAGTGCCCTCGTCCCAATTATGTCCTGTGGGCTCGGTATAATCTGAAACATAACTACTGCCGCACATTACACAAGTAGAGGTAGTATATCCTTTATCCTCACAAGTAGGCTCTTTTGTGATATGCTCGTATGCGTGAGAAATCAAAGGCTTAATATCAGTTACGAAATTATCTCCGCAAACCTCGCAAGTGTGGTCTGTATAGCCGACGCTTCGGCAAGTTGCGTTGTGGGTAGTAGTATGGTAATTATGATTTCCTGTTGGTGTCGTTTCCTGATGAAAATCTCCGCAATCCTTACAAAGAGTTAATTTAAGGCCGCCCTGTTTACAGGTCGCTTCTCTGATAGTAATATCTTCGTAGTTATGGCCTTTTGCCGGAGAGTAATTCATTTTTTGGAGTTCACCGCAGCCGTCGCACTGCCAACGCTCATAACCTAAATTTTCACAAGATGCAGGGATAGTTTCAAGGTATCTGAAATCGTGTTCGTGTGCCGGAGGAACAACAATAATTGTATTGCTGCCGCCCTCGTCGCTTTCATCAGCGAGGATATGCACATAGCTTACGCCGTTTTCAATCATACTTTCACCGGAATAGCTGTAATTGATTTTGTAATATACGGTGTAATATCCCGGCTGTGTGTAGTTCGGTGCGCTTGTCTTATTGCAATTATCCGCGTCCGTTCCGTAACGGATTGATGTTTTTACACCGCTGTCCGAAAGGTCTGACACAGTTAATGTATGAGCTTCGCCGTCCTCAACACCATAGTATGAAGAAACAACCGCTTTTGCAGTAACATATTCGCTTGTTTCATATCCGCAGTCGTCGCAGGTCTCGGCAATATAAAATCTGTTGTTTGCCACCTGTCCGTCAACCTGTTCGGTGAAATTATGGTCTGCAAGTCCTCTTGTAGCTCTTGCATAAGTACCTTTACAGAATTTGCAATACTCACCGCGTTTGAGAGTGGTTAAATGGTATTCATCATCATATTTTTCGTGAGTTGTATTGTCAAACTGTAAAAAGAAATTATTATCACAAGGATTTAACGAGTATACATTGTTGTTAAATGAATAGGTTGCCATTCCGTCACCGGAGTTTATCGTTCCGCAGTTCTGACAAACGGCTTTAGTCCAATGGTAGCCGGTATAATAAGCATCTATGCCGGGAGTACCAGAGTCAAGATTTCCTTTTCTTTCTTCATCTAAACAAGTACCGTCTGAATATCTTACATCACGATTGAGTGCTGTTTCACCGCTTCGGGTATATTCAGGAACACGGTATGTCAATACTGTTGTCTGCATATTACATACACAGCAAAACTGCGTTTCGTATGTTGTGGTTGCGTTGACATCAAGCTCATTCGTCCTGTTATTTGAGGAAAGCCAATTATCCGCAGGGTCCACATATTCGTTTGACTGCGCCGCAAATGTTGTTACGGGGGAAATGCTTAAAAGCATACATACGGCAAGAAATGCCGACAAAATCGATTTTGTTTTATTTTTTAATTTCATTTGAGAATTTTCCTCCTGTTCAAATTTTGTTTTGGTTTGGGATAGGTCTGCCAAATATCAAGGCGGCCTGTATTTTTTATATACGGATTTATTCATATCAGCCACCGTACAAGTCGTGATTTACCTGTGCAGAATAGAAGCTGTCTATTGTTGTAGGAGCATTGAATAAAACTGCAAGCATATATTTTTTGATATTTCGTACCTCGCTTGTGTTTTTACGAAGGCTTGATAATACATACTCGATATGCTCACTGTCCAGCTTCAAGAGTTTGCTTTTTACAAGTGCTGCAGGGTAATCATCACCGGCTATTGTTAAATACTCTTTTGAGGTACATACCGTTTCGGTTAGGAGTTCCACGATTTCATCAATCCGTACTTTTTCAAGCGGATTGTTAATTACCAAAATATCATACTCAATATTTTCTTTTATGATTTCTCTGTATGCGTCAATCTCGTCCATTCCAATCCGTTCCGAATTTCCTTTTGGATTTGATTGGATAGGATTTGATATATTCGTACTTGATAAATCAATATTTGATTTTTTTGTATTTGATATATTAGTATTTAATTGGTCGGGATTTTCCAAGATAGGTAAAACCTGTTCAGGATTTTCCAAGATTGGGTTATCCAAAACTGGATTTTCCCGTTTAGGTTTTTCCTGTTTAGGTGAAGCCGTTTCAGGTGATTCCAAAATGGTGTACTCAACCGTAGTAAGCTGTCCCTTTTCATTTCGTACTCGCTGCCGTATGATATATCCATGCTGCTCCAGCTCTTTAATCGTACTGCATATACTGTCAATGCCGTCCTTGCAGATTTTGGAAAGTCCTTTTGTGGTGTAGTCCCAATTCTCCGGCAGGGAAAGCATAAGAGATAACAAACCTTTTGCTTTGAGTGAAAGGCTTGTATTTCTCAAATGGTGGTTTGACATTACGGTATAATCACGGGTTTTGTCTATTCTGAATACCGCCATACAAAAATCCTCCTTTCGCTGATTTTATGTCACGCATTAGAAGCCGTTTTTGAGGGATAAGAATATGTTTCCATTACCTACTTGATTTAAGAGGTTAAAATCCCTTATTTTACTTGCGTAAATAATGCCTATTCCGTGACAAAAGGGTACAAAAAAACAGCGTTTAGGAATTTTCCTTAACGCTGTCGGTTTTGATATTTTGTTTTTCTATGGGTTTATACATTGTGCAGCTCGTTCCGTTATGACAATGCAAATACGGACAAAAAGGATTTTTGCTGTCAAGCAAATATGTGTCTTGTCCTGTTTGACAAGTGGGGCAAAGTTGCCCGGTGTCCTTGTTCATAAAATATCTGTCCTCCGATTTCTTGACTATCTGAATGATTTATGGTATAATACTATTCAAGATAGCCGAAAGTTTTTAAGGCTTGTGAATGGTAAATTAAAAACATCACGACGGCTTTATCGTGATGTTTTCGGGGATAAATATTTTGTTTTTAGAGGATAAGTGCTTATGTTGACCGTCTAAAACCCTTGATTTTACGGCATTTGTGAGTAAATCCTATAAGAACACCCGTACCAAA
>JAFWWX010000302.1 GCA_017517985.1 Clostridia bacterium
AACTCCGGTAGTTCATCAAGGAAAAGAACACCATTGTTAGCGAGGGATATTTCACCGGGTTTTGGCACTTTGCCACCACCGACAAGTGATACTCCCGAAACCGAATGATGAGGTGACCTGAAAGGACGTACACTCATAAGAGAATCACCTGTCAGCTCTCCTGCAACTGAATATATCTGTGTTGTCTGAAGTGCCTCCTCAAATGTCATAGGTGGAAGTATACCCGGAAGACTCTTTGCAAGCATACTCTTACCTGTTCCGGGAGGCCCTATGAGAAGAATATTGTGCATTCCTGCTGCTGCAAGCTGCATTGCATATTTCGCATTCTGCTGACCTTTTATGTCAGCAAAGTCAGGTATGCCCATCATATTTGTACTGAAGGCATCATAGCTTGTCTGCGGTGTTCTGTCAATATATTCCTCACCACGAAGATGCGAAACAACACTTTTTACATCCCTTACACCGTAAACATCAATACCCTCAACAACTGCCGCTTCCTTTGCATTCTCAAAGGGAACATAAATTTCACGAAAGCCTGCTTTTTTTGCTGCAATACACATAGTGAGTATTCCGTTTATCCGACGAACCTCACCACCAAGGGCAATCTCGCCCACAAAGCATTTTTCGTCGGTGTTGGAGTCACAAAGAAGGTCTGTGCATTTGAGTATGGAAATGAGTGATGCAAGGTCATAGCCAGTACCTTGCTTATTTATATTTGCAGGGGCAAGATTAATTGTAATCCATGTTACCGGATATTCATATCCGGAGGTACATATTGCCGCCTTTATTCTGTTGTAGGATTCTTTTACCGCAGTATCCGGAAGGCCGATAATGTCAAACTTTGGGATGTTACCGTGACAGTAACATTCGACATCAACAATAAGCCCTTCAATTCCATGACTTGCGGCACTGTAAACTTTTGAAATCATATCCGTATCCTCGTGAACAAATCATATATAAAGGTTTGCTTTTTAATATTTGTCAGCGCCCTTTGCATAACGTTCTATATCTCTGTTTGCCTGCTTTTTTGCCTCAGAATCACGCTTATCATAAAGCTTTTTACCCTTACAAAGTCCTATTTCTACCTTAACCTTTGAGCCTTTAAAGTACATCTTAAGAGGAACTATAGTAACGCCCTCCGTACCGACTTTCCCAAAAAGCTTTAAAATTTCTTTTTTGTGCAAAAGAAGTTTTCTCACTCTCATAGGTTCTTTGTTGAAAATATTACCTTTTTCATAAGGGCTTATATGCACGCCGGACATAAATATTTCGCCTTTTTCAATAAAGCAGTAGGAATCTCTCATGTTCACAGCGCTTGCTCGTATACTTTTTACTTCTGTACCGTAAAGCTCAATACCTGCCTCGTATGTTTCAAGAATGAAATAATCGTGGGTGGCTTTTTTGTTCTGCGCGGCGATAAAAATGCCGTCTTTTGTAGGTTTGTTTGCCATGCTTTTTCCTTTCGTCGATATAGGGGTCTGTTTACATAAGGTCACACAGACTCCGTGTCCGAAAAATTATTTTGTTTTGTGAATTAGATGTCTATAACATTTCTCTTATCGCCATTGATAAAAGCCTTTGCGTTAAGAAATGCTTCCTTCATAAGTCTTGCTCTTGCTTCGATTGTTGCCCAGGCAATATGGGGAGTTATAATACAGTTTGGAGCTGTCAGCAAAGGATTATCTTCTGTCGGAGGCTCTGTGGAAAGCACATCTGCAAGGAATGCGCGAATTTTTCCTTCACAAAGAGCTGTTGCAACAGCGACTTCATCAACAGTTCCGCCTCTTGTTGTGTTGATTATTACCGCATCTTTTTTCATAAGTGAGATGGTTTCACTGTTTATAAGTTTATCTGTTTCAGGTGTCAGCGGACAGTGAAGTGAAAGATAGTCACTTTCTCTGAAAAGCGTTTCCTTGTCTACCCATTCAACCGTATTGTCATTCTTCTTTGTCCTTGAATAACAAAGCACACGCATACCGAAAGCATTTGCTATTTTTGCAACCGCCATACCTATTGAGCCGTATCCGAAGATTCCAAAGGTTTTTCCGGAAAGCTCGAAAAGGGGAGATTCATAAAGGCAGAACATATCGTGCTTTGCCCAGCTATCGTGTGCAAGCTCGTTATGTTTTGCGACTCTGTGTTCATTTTCAAGTAAAAGTGCAAATACAAGCTGTGCAACGGAATCTGTGGAGTACGCCGGAACATTTGTAACTGTTATTCCTCGTTTTTTTGCCTCTGCAATATCAACAACATTGTAGCCTGTGGCAAGAACCCCTATGTATTTGCAATCCGGCAATTGCTCCATTTCAGCCTTGCCGATTACAACTTTATTTGTAATAATAAATTCAGCACCTGTGGCTCTTTCTATAACCTCGTCGGGACTCGTTTTCTGATATACATCAACAACATCCCCCAGTGTTTTAAAGTCATCCCAGGATAAATCACCGGGATTGAGTGCCTTTGCATCAAGAATTACGATTTTCATTTTCCAAATTTACTCCTGCTTTTTAGGGTGTTTTACAAATTACAGTATATCACAAATTTTTACCAATTTCAAGGAAAATATTAATTTGTTCGTAAAATTGAAAAAATAAGTATAAGTTTCTTTTAAAATATGGGTGTAGCTTTATATTTGACTATAAATTTGCAGGTGTTTTTACGATTAGGGGGCGGTTTTGGGGTAAATATTAAAAATACTATCAAAATATTAATATATTTGTCTTGAAGTTATGCGTGGTTTATAGTATAATAAGATGTTAAAATATTACTTTTTGGAAAACGAAAAGAAAGGTAAGGCAAAAGGATGTCGGAAATTAAAAAGAAAAAGGAATACGGCGATCAAAGTATTACATCTCTTAAAGGTCCTGATACAGTAAGAAAGCGTCCCGGAGTAATATTCGGCTCTGACGGACTTGAGGGTTGTCAGCACTCCTTTTTTGAAATTCTCTCAAACTCAATTAATGAGGCAAGAGAGGGCTACGGAAACAGAATAAACATAACTGTTATGCGTGATATGACAATAACGGTTGAAGACTTCGGTCGAGGTGTTCCTCTTGATTGGAACGAGGGCGAGCAGAAGTATAACTGGGAGCTTGTATATTGCACTATGTACGCCGGCGGTAAATACAATAATGACGACGGTGAGGCGTATGAGTATTCTCTTGGTCTTAACGGTCTTGGCGCTTGTGCGACTCAGTTCTCCTCGGAGTTTATGACTGTAACAAGCTATACAAAAAAAGCAAAGTACGAAATCAGATTTGAAAAGGGCTTCCCTGTAACAGACCTTATAAAGACAGAGCCTTCAAAAAAGAGAACAGGTACAATTACAACATGGAAGCCCGACCTTGATGTATTTACCGATATCAGAATCTCCGAAAACTATATTGCGGAAATACTTAAAAAGCAGGCAATTGTAAACCCTAATCTTACTCTTGCGTTGAAATACGAGCAGACTGACGGAAGTTTCAGAGAATATTCCTATTTCTACGAGAGAGGTATTGAGGATTATGTTGAGGAACTTATAAGCAGTCCTGAAAATGCGGTAATGCCCAAGATGCCAGATTCTGATTCCGACGAGGAGACGGAAGAAGAGGCTATCGCAAAAGCAGAAAAGCAACAGGAAGAAGCAGAAAATGCAGAGGAAGTATCCTATGCCATTACAAGTCCCCATTATATTTCCTGTGAACGTCAGGGCAGAGACAGAGATGATAAGGACGACTACAAACTGAAAATTGAAGCTGTGTTCTGTTTCTCGAACTATGTTAATGTAATCGAGTATTACCATAACTCCTCCTGGCTTGAACACGGAGGCTCACCGGATAAGGCTACAAGAAGTGCCTTTGTTCGTGCAATAGACAAATACCTTAAGGGAGCAAACAAATACTCAAAGAACGAGTCCAAGATATCCTTCCAGGATATTGAAGAATCTCTTGTGTTTGTGGTAAACTCCCACTCTACAAGAACATCCTACGAAAACCAGACAAAGAAAGCTATCACCAATACCTTTATAACAGAAGCTATGACAGACTTCTTTGCCCATTCTCTCGAAGTATATTTTACGGAAAATCCGAAACAGGCAGAGAAAATTGCAGCACAGATACTTATAAACAAGAGAAGCCGTGAAAATGTTGAAAAAGCGAGGATAGACATAAAGAAAAAGCTTACAAGCGGAAATCTTGGTATTGCTGACAGGGTAGA
>JAFWWX010000303.1 GCA_017517985.1 Clostridia bacterium
CAGGCAACATTATCGTAAACGTTAATGACGGCGGTGAAATCACAACTCTTAAGACAAACTTTGAAAGTACTGAAGGTAAACTCGCAGGCGACTACGTAATCTACCTTAACGACGGTACAATCGGAACAGTTGAAGCATTCAACGGCGGTACTATCTCCGGAAATACAGTTCTTATCGTAGATGCAAACAACGCTGAAGTTCCTGCAAATATAGCAGATCTTCAGAACCTCGTTTCCTTCACAGGTGACGGTGAAGTTGAATTTGACACAGCAAACGACAAGCTTGTTCTCATCCCCGGCGAAACAGCAAAGTTTGTAAGAGTAACTAACGGCGATAATGCTGTAGTATATGATGTTGCAACAGGCGAGGAGGTTGAACTTCTTTCAGAAGGCGACCTCGCAATTGACCTTGAAGCGGGCACAACAACAGTTGAATTCCTTGAAAAAGGTACAATTAAGCAGGCGTTTTATAAGACATATGGTACATACGATGTCAACAATATGACATATACACTTGACCTTGTATTTACCGGCGCAAAGGTAAGCGCAGGCTCCTTCGGTTTCAGCTTCCCCGAAGAGTATATGACATTTACAGAGGTTTATGCAAACGCAGATGCAGGTATTGTGCTGGTACCCGAAGAAGGTTCTTTCAAGTCTCCTGTTTTTGCAAAGAGCGATAACTATTACGCAAATACCTGGACACCGGAAGTGCTCGGTTACCTCGATGCTACCGAAGAAGAAATTCTCATAGCAACATTCGAGTTTACAATGGACAGAGAACAGAGGGAGGCGTTTGTTGAGGAAATGCTCAATGTTAATGGTAAATTCGAGCAATATGTGAAACCTGACATTGACTTAACAGATGCAAAGAAGTACTACAGCATTGAGGAAGACGCATATCTTGTAACTGCCGGCGAAGATATGGATATCGTTTATGTTCCGATTGAATATGTAAGCCACACAGAAGACCGAGAAATTGTTTCAGCAGAATACACCACCTACGGTACATATACCCCTTCAACAGAGGAATACACAATTGATATTAAGGTAAAGGGCGGAAAGATTAACCTTGGTGCGTTTGGTCTCACATTCGATTCCGATTATATGACATTCAATACCACAGATGAAGATGCAGTTGTTCTTGCAGACGGAATTGAAAGGTTTGCGGAACTGAACAACTCAGCTGATGGTTATGCATTTGTATATTATGCTTCTAATAACGATGGCTATATTGATGCAACGGACGAAGAAGTACTTATTGCAACAATCAAGGTTGGTATGGATGAAACTCAGAGAGAAGCATTTGTAGACGCCGGTGCAACAATGGAAATTTTTGAGCCGGTTGCGAACGACATCATTACCCCATCGGAGCTTGCGAATTACTTTGACGGAGAAAATTACATCGTGTCTGTTTACGAAGATTCTCTTGACGAATACAAGGTAGCTGCAGAATACAAGACACACACAGACGAGGTATACGAAGAACCCGAAGTGTATACTGTTAAGCTCAGTGACCTTTCCGGAAAACAGGGCGAAACAGTAACTCTTACAGTATCCCTTGAAAACTATGAAAGTTTTTCAAGTACAGGTATGGGCGTGAAGGTTGCTTACGACAGCTCGGTTGTTGAGTTTGTTAGGGTTGTAGATTTCCAGAAGCCTTCAAGTATGCTCAATATGTGTAACAAGAGCGTTAACAGCGACACTCTAGCATATACATTCTCAGACGCGTCAAATGTAAGCCTTGATAACGCAGTTCTCTTTACAGCTGAGTTCAAGCTTATCGGTGAACCTGGCGAGTATGTTGATGTGTTCTCAATCACCGAGGCATACTATGCAGATGCAAATAATCAGGGTGTAGATTTTGCTACTCAGGTAGGAACTGTTACCATCGAAGCGGCTGTTGCTCCGGAACCCGAAACATACACAGTAACTTATTTAAGCGGCAAGGGCACAGCTCCCGAGGCGGTATCCGTCGAAGCAGGAACAACAATTACACTTTCTGCGCCTGAAGCATACACAGGATATGTATTCTACAACTGGACAGACGGCGTAAACACATATTTTGCCGGTGATGAATATGAAATCACAGGTGATGTAACATTTACAGCGATTTGGTATCAGAAGGGCGATGTAAATATGAACGGATCTGTAAATGTAGCTGACGCAATATGGATCTTTGATTACATTTCAGACAAAAACGCATTCGAAAATGATACACATCAGACAATAGCTGATATGAACAATAACGGCTCAATAAACATTGCCGATGCTATTGAAATATTTAATTACATCGCTTCTTGATAAACAAGCAGTGGTGATTATCTAAACAGATATGATAATAAAATGCGGTGTCCTTGATTTTTAAAACTGAAAAAATAAGATATGTAACAGCAGTTGATATTATATTTGTAAAGTATATTTATATCGAATAAAGATAAGTGTACTGATTTTCACAACATAAACAAGAGTGTTGGAGAGAAGAAATTCTCTCCAACACTTTCGTTATACAATAAAACACCACTGCTCCTTTTAAAATAAAATGATTACTGTCATATATATATTGACTATAAAATAGTTTTAAACAAAAAACATTGACAACAGTTTTTTGCTGTGATATACTTTATAAAAACCACAAAACGGAGACGAAAATGATAAAAGAAAAGATAGACAGGATAAATGAACTTGCAAAAAAATCAAAAAGCGGGCAGGGGTTGACAGAAGAGGAGAAGGCTGAGCAGAAGGAACTTCGTGACGAATACATCCGTGAATACCGTGCTCAGTTTACCGGTATTATGGAAAACACCTATATTCAAAGACCTGACGGAACAAAGGAAAAAATTGAGAAAAAGAAATAACACGATTTTAAGATGCAGTTTGATGTAGTTTTTCAGACTGTGTACAATTGGGTTTTACACTTTTAAAGCAACAGCATACAAAAAGAGAGCCGGGAATATCCCGGCTCTGAGTATTATATATTAAAATTATCTCATTACTACATAGAAGAATACTCCGAAGAAATGCAACACCGTTCCGAATACAACAAAGATATGGAAAACAGAGTGCATATATCTTAAGCCTTTTTTGTGTCCTACGCTGTAGAGTATAGCACCGATTGAATAGGAAACGCCTCCGAGAATTATATAAAGGAAGCCTATGGGAGTGATTGCTGCAATAAGCGTTTTGAGGGTGAAAATTGCACACCAGCCGATAACAAGATAGCAAATCATCGAGAACTTTGAGTATTTCTTTATGTCAATAGCATTAAGAACAATTCCGAGCGCCGATGCACCCCATACAAAACCGAAAACTGTCCAGGCAACAACCGGATTTATTTCGCGCATCGCCGAAAGCGTGATAGGAGTATATGTTCCCGCGATAAGCACGAAGATTACACAATGGTCTACAATCTGCATAACCTTTTTTGCAATATCAGCCTTTGGTGTAATGTCGTGGTATACACTTGAGATTGTATAAAGAATAATTACCGAGAAGCCGTATATAAATGAGCCGACTACCTTATATGCATCGTGGGCAAGAAATGAAAACACTACGCACAGTGTTAGTGCTGCCGCACCCAGCGCACCTCCTACGATGTGGGAAACCATATTGAATATTTCCTCGCCTTTGGTATAGCTCGGAAGTTTTCTGTCTTTAAGAGCTGTTCTTGTCATACCATTTACCATTCCTTTCGTATTTTGTCTTTTAAAAATTCGGCTACGCCATTACAAGTGGTCCGAATACATTTGATGCAATAATCATTATTGTGGGGATTGTGACAACGGAAAACAAAGTGGAAACACTTACCGTCTTTGCTGCAAGAAGCTTATCCGCATTGTAGTAGTCCGCCATAATTGCCGTGTTGCTTGCCGCCGGCATAGAACACATTGTTACAAGAAGATATGCAAACATATTTGGAAGCTGCATAAGCTCTACAATTAAAAACTGTGAAACAAAAATCATAGCTACAGGGAAAAGTATAAGCTTCAGTGCCATATACCAGAAAATGATTTTATCCCTAAATACCGATAGCATATCAAGCTCGCAGAAAAGACTTCCTACGATAAGCATTGAAAGCGGGAAGGTCATATTTCCTATAAGGTTCATTCCCTCGCCAATGAATACCGGGATTTTTATTTCCAGCATAAAGAACACAAAGCCTAATATTGCAGAGATAAAGCTGGGATTTAAAAAGATCTTTCTGAACATTGTTCTGCCGTCAAGCCCTTTGCCGTCGTTCATTAGCACAACACCGTAGCTCCAGCAGAAGATATTGAAGAAAAGTGTAAAGAATACCCCATAAAAAAGTCCGAGCTCATCTCCAAGAAATGCCTGGAGAACAGGGTAACCGAGAAATCCGCAGTTTGCAAATATCATTGCAAAGCTGTATATCTTTTCCTTTGAACGAGTCTTTTCAAACCTGAAGGAAACTGTGCCGATAATTGCTGTGAGTATGTGCATAAACACGGAAAGACCAAGGATTATAAAGCTGTTTCTCACAAGAGCCGGTTCAAACTCTTTCTGCATAGCGCATATAACAAGAAAGGGGTTTGTGATATTCACGAGCATCGCAGACATAGCACTCGTTGACTTTTTGTCCAGTACGCCTGCCTTTCTCAACACCACACCCATTATCATTATAAAAAACAGATTTATTACCTTTGATGCTACCTCTGCCGTAATTGACATTTATACCTCCGATAATTCCGTGTTTGTGTCACAATGTTTTTTTCTGACTTTATAATATTATACCTTTAAAGAGGAAAATTCAAGCACATTTTGAAAATATTTTTATACATAACGGAATTTTTTAATTTACTTAACAACGACACTGTTTATAACGGCTATTTTGGATAAAGAATATTTTTTGTTTAGAATAATTATATTGCAAACAAGAAATAATGAAATTGGGGTAAAGAAGGGGGAATCAAGCCACTATATACCAAAAAGCAGACTTCGACCGCTGAAAATACAGCCATTTTTACAAATTTATAAAAAACTCTTGACAAAACCTTTTCTTTGTGGTAGAATAACAAAGCGGTTTTAGAAAGCTGTATTAAAATATTAATAAGATTCACTAGCTCAGTCGGTAGAGCACTTGACTTTTAATCAAGGGGTCCGGAGTTCGAATCTCCGGTGAGTCACCAGTAAAAAAGCATCGACTTATGTCGGTGCTTTTTTCAATGAATTGCCTGGCGGCATAAATTGAAATCTACGATTTCATGAATTGAGCCTTATGGCTCATAAATTGCACTTCGTGCATTAAGCGTTTGCAGAGCAAACGGGCAATTCAATTCATGGTGCGAAGCAACAATTCATGGCGAAGCCAATTCATGACAACGGAGTTGTTGTCAAATCATTAAAACAATCTGCATCGGCTTATGTCGGTGCTTTTTTCAATGAATTGCCTGGCGGCATAAATTGAAATCTGCGGTTTTCTGAATTGAGCCTTATAGCTCATAAATTGCACTTCGTGCATTAAGCGTTTGCAGAGCAAACGGGCAATTCAATTCATGGTGCGAAGCAACAATTCATGGCGAAGCCAATTCATGACAACGAAGCTGTCAATTTATTAAAACAAACGGCATCTAAATCGTTTGCATCTTCCAGGGAAAAGACATCTTCGAATGTCTTTTTTTGCGTGGCTTGGAAATTTACAAATTTTCATTGATTAAGCTGTCCCTTTGTGATACAATAGGATGAATTTGAATATGCGGTTTGGATACCAAAAACATCACTTTCAAAAATGGTGCGAGATTGGTGCGAGGAGGAAGAAAAACCTCGCAGACCGCCTGAAATAAAGGAGATAAAAAAAGATGAAACTCGGTATAGTAATCTATACCCCTATTTTCATTTCTCTATAAATCTCCATAAAAGTCGATAAAACCCTTATTATACAAGGTTTTTTTGAAGGTCAATTAAAATGTATCTCTATGTATCTCCATATAACTCCACGACAAAATGGTGTAAAAAATGGTGTAGTAAATGGTGTAGAGATTTCTTACAAAACAATTTTACAAAAAAAGCCAATACAACATTTTATA
>JAFWWX010000304.1 GCA_017517985.1 Clostridia bacterium
AATGTTTGTAAGCAGCATCAACTGTTTAGCGGTACGAGCTTATGAGCAGATGATGATAACAAAACGGCATTTTGGAAAAACGGGAGGCAATGTGGCATATCACGGCTATCAGAGTTTCAAGTCAGGCGAAGTTACACCTAAAGAAGCTCATGAAATAGGACTTGAAACAGCACGGCGTATGTGGGGCAAGGATTATGAAATTGTTGTTACAACACATCTAAACACCGACAACATACATAACCACATTGTCATAAATTCTGTATCTTTCAAAACGGGATTAAAGTTTGAAAACCACATTTCAGACCATATACGCCTGAGAGAAATATCCGATGCAGTATGTAAGGAATACGGGAAGTCGGTCATTGAAGGTGCGAAATTTTATAATGCCGAGAAAAACGCATATTGGGTACACAAGCACGGCGGTAAAACTCGCAGAGATATTCTCCGTGAAGATGTTGACGATGCAATAAATAATTCGGCTAACTATATGGAGTTTGTCGCTCTTATGAAAAATAAAGGATATATTTTTTCGAGGTCTGAAATGACAGACCATCCATCCGTTAAAGCACCGACTTGGGAAAGAGCAATTCGTTTTGACAAATTGGGGGATGATTACAAAAAGGACAAAATTTTAGAGAGGATTTTTCAAACGGGCAACCGTGCTCATTTCAATCAGTTCAGCGAGCCCTACAAGAAAACGAGAGCTAAATATCGTCAGAAACCTCTTGCAGAACTCGAATATCAACTAAGTCGCGTAAAATATATGGGAGCACTTGAAGCGATATTTTACTTATTCTTGGAACTATTAAAGCCAAGTGCACCAAAACCAAACTACACACCACCGTTATCTCCAGAACTAAGACAAGAGATACGAAAATTTGAACAATATCAAAAACAATTCAGGCTCTTGCACGATGAGAACATTAACACCGTGCCGGAGCTTGAAGCATTTATAGGGAATTTAGCAAAGCAACTTGATGAACTTGATGCAGAGCGTAAGAAAATTGATAACAAACGCAGACGAGCTAAAACCGATGATGAAACAAAAGCATATTATGCACAAATCAGAGGTATATCTGCACAGATGAAGCCTATACGGGATAAGCTCAAAATCGCAAAGGCGACTTTGGAAACTGTACCGAAAGTGCAACAGCTTCTTGATATTGAACGGAATATGGAAGCAAAGGTTTTAACCAAGAAAAAGGAGGAAAAAGAACGATGAGAAATATACAAAAAATTGATATAACAAAATTAAAAGCATTTGAAAATCATCCGTATAAGGTAAAAGATGATGAAGAAATGGAACTGCTGACCGACAGCATAAAAGAACACGGGATTTTATCTCCCATCATAGCAAGACCACTTAAAAATGGTGAATATGAAATAATCTCAGGTCATCGAAGATTATTTGCGAGCAAACGGGCAGGACTTACAGAAGTTCCTGCTCTTGTTGTTGAAATAGATAGAGATAATGCCGCAATAGCACTTGTTGACAGTAATCTGCACAGGGATAACATTTCGCCAAGTGAGAAAGCCTTTGCTTATAAGCTGAAAATGGAAGCTATGAGCCGACAAGGAAACAGGACAGATTTAACTTTATCGCAAGTTGCGACAAAGTATGACACTGCTGCCGAAATAGGTGAGCAAATGAAAATAAGCCGCGATCAAGTATTCAGGTATATACGGCTTACTTATCTACATCCGAAACTTTTGGAATATGTGGACGAAGGTCGAATTGCATTTACTCCGGCGGTTGAGCTTTCATATCTCAACGACATCGAGCAGCAAGATTTAATACAAGCCATTGAGAGTGAGGATTGCACCCCTTCGTTATCTCAGGCGGTTCGTATGAAAAAGTTGAGTCAACAAGGCTTGCTTGATGATGATAAAATCTTTGAGATTATGTCAGAGGAAAAAGCAAACCAAAAGGAACGAATTAAAATTCCGACTGAGCGTGTGCGTAAGTTCTTTCCCGAAAGCTACACCAAAGCACAAATTGAAGATGCTATTGTCAAGCTCTGCGAAGCTAATTTCAAACGCAGACAGAAGCAGAATGAACGATAAATTTAATAAAATCTTGATGGAAGGAGAATGAAACAGTGAGTAATAAGAGCAATGTAATTCAAATTCCACAGCACGAGATTGATGCACTTGCTCGCTGTTTATTGCCTGACCTTATGGCTTTTTATGAAAGCGAAGAAGGGCAAAGAGAATTTGAACAATGGAAAAAGGAGCTTGAAAATAAGGAAAATGAATAATTTTACTAACGGGCGTCGCTAATTGCGACGCCCGTTTTGCATCACACATTTGTACAATTAAAAAGTTAATGATATAAAAGGTATATACCAAGAAAGGAAGTGAATTTATGAATGCGGTAATATATGCACGATATTCTTCAGATAATCAGCGTGAAGAATCTATCGAAGGTCAGCTCAGGGAATGTAAAGAATTTGCAGAAGCAAATGATATGACCATTGTAGATACATACATAGACAGAGCATTATCAGCTAAAACCGACAATCGCCCTGACTTTCAGCGAATGATTAAAGAAAGCTCAAAAGGTGCTTTTGAGTTGGTTATAGTTTGGAAATTAGACCGCTTTGCCCGTAACCGATATGACTCTGCACACTATAAAGCAGTGTTACAGAAAAATGGTGTTAAAGTTGTTTCTGCAACGGAAAAAATCTCACAAACTCCTGAAGGCATTTTGCTTGAATCCTTGCTTGAAGGTATGGCGGAATACTACTCCGCAGAATTGGCAGAAAAGGTTACACGAGGACTTACAGAAAACGCCTTAAAATGCAAATACAACGGCGGAACCTTACCAATCGGGTATGCGATTGACGAAAATCAATTCTTTGTTATAGATCCTCTTACTGCACCTGCCGTATTGGATGCTTTCAAGCATTATGCAGAAGGTGCAACAATGCAACAAATTACCGATGAATTAAATTTAAGAGGTGTTCGTACTAAAAAGAACACTCGGATTACATTAAATACAGTAACCCGAATGTTACACAACAGAAGATATATTGGCGAATACAAATACAGCGATATAACAACACCAAACGGAATACCTCCGATAGTTCCGGTAGATTTATTTGAAAGGGTGCAAGATATGATGAAAGCAAACAAAAAGGCTCCGGCGAAGCATAAAGCAGAAGATGAATATTTACTCACCACAAAACTATTTTGCGGTAAATGCAAGTGTCTTATGGCTGGCGAAAGCGGTACAAGCCACACAAAGCATGTTCACCGATACTATAAGTGTGTGAGCGTAAAATATCACAGAGGTTGTGACAAAAAGACCGTTCGCAAGGAATGGATTGAAGATATTGTAATATCATATCTTATGAATATAATCTTTGACGATGATTTGATGGACAAATTAGCAGATGCACTTCTTATACATCTGCATAAAGAAAATGACACTCTTCCGATTCTTCAAAAGCAATTTGCGGAAACACAAAAAAGTATTGATAATATGCTTAATGCAATTCAGCAGGGTATTTTTACAACCTCAACCAAAGAACGACTTGAAGCTCTTGAAAGAGAAAAGAGCGACTTATCCGTACAGATAATAAAAGAGGAATTGAGCAGACCAAATCTTACAAAAGAGCAAATTCTCTTTTGGATACACAAATTCAGAAAACTCAATCCGAAAAAATTAGAACATCGAAGAAGACTTATAAACAGTTTTCTTAATTCTGTTTACTTGTTCGATGACAAAATCATAATTGATTGTAACTACAAGGACGGCACAGAAACTATTACTTTCGAGGAAATAGAAAATTCTGCCTTGGGTTCGGATTTAACATCACTCACTGCACCATTTTCCTAAGTGCTTACAGGATTTCTCCCGTAAGCACTTTTTCTGTTAAGCACTAACCTCTTGTAATGATATCTCTTTGTAATTTCCGTTATGCC
>JAFWWX010000305.1 GCA_017517985.1 Clostridia bacterium
CACGGTTACGCCGATGGATATGTATGCCTTCTTCGGTATTTCTGCGATAGCACCGTTTTCAACAACGACATGCTCTTTGATGAAAGACTTTACATTAGTGTAAAGGTTGTAGCAAGCAAGTAAAAAAAGTATAGTATAAAACATATTTGTTCCTCCATTTTTTATTAAATTTAAGTATTGTCTGTTCCGTCTATTTTTCTTTGCATAGGAATGAGTACCTTAAGTAACTCCTCCCTGTATCCCAAATCGGTGATCCTGTCAAGATAAATACCGAAAGTGGTAATGTGCAATGATAAATCTTCGGAAAAGATTTCAACATCACCTTTGAGTCCTTCAGTGCATATAAATTCCGCAACTTCTGAAACTCCTTTGAGTTCTTTGCAAACACCGTTTGCTTCGCCGTAAAGAATATCATATTCTTTTGCCATAGTTGTATCTCCTGTATTTTAAATAATATTGACATATTCGCCTATGATACAAAGAGCCTCATCATAACTGCCGGATGAAGTGATACGCTCACGCATCTCTTTAGCTTCTTCCGAGAGATTGTTTTCTCTCAGGGTTCTTGCTGCTCTTGCCATAAGATTGAATATGTTTCCGTCTTCGCCGATAAGTTTGCAATCGGGCTTGTTTCTTTTGTTATCCATTTTGTTGTACTCCTTTATTTCTTTAATACTTCGGGACGGTATTTTTCATTGAAAGAGGTGTAGTCGCACCACTCAATGTTATCAAATATCCGTGCCGCGTGTAGTTCAAGTGCCATTTGTTTTGCTTCCTTTGCATCCCGTGAGAATCCATAGAGCTTTTCCCATTCGAGAAGATGAGAGAATAGCTTCTGCTCACCGCATCGTTTGATTAAGTCCTCTACAAGTCTTTGCCATTCCGATTCCTCAACATCACCTAAATCACACTGGATACCGTGTCGGTATCCGTATTTCTTTTCGGGATTTGATGATATCAGATATGCTTGTCCCGTGCCGTGATGCTTTCGCAAAACGGAAAAGTCAGTGATTTCGGGACCGGTATAATGGTTTATGACTATTCTACGAAAAGGCTTGAATTGTTCTTTCAACTATCGTGTCCTCCATAAGCTCACTTGTTCTGTAAATGGTATCTGCAAACTTTTGAAGCGAAAAGTCAAAGCATTCTCCCTTATCAAGTAATATACCCGTAAGCCTTGCACCTGTGTCAGCTTTGAATTCATCGAAAAGCTCAAGGAACTCATCGGACACATCGCATTCGCCGTCGGTGATAAACACAATATCGGGCTTATCAAGCTTTCCGCTTGAGGTTAAAGCAAATACCTCTCTTAAAGGCTTTTCAAAGTCCGTGCCGCCGCCAAGAAGTGTTTCGGCACAGTCAAGCACCTTTTTGGGATCGATCTTTTCATCCTTCGGGAAGTAGTCAACCTTTGTTGTACTTGAAAAATGCACCAAAGCAAAATTTGCGTTATTCACACGGCATATTTCGTAAAGCACCATCGCCACAGCCATACCGTAGGCATTGTTCTCACCGAAGGTAGAGCTTGATTCATCAAGGCAGACGATAATATCGCCGTTGCCCTTGTATTCCGGCTCACGCTTGCGGTACTGCTTCAGACTCTTACTCTGATACTTTCGCATAAAAAGCGGTATCAGCTCGGGAGTTGAGAGCATAGCAAGCTCGGAGGTGAGTGCCTTGTTTACGTTGTTGCCGTATTCAATATCGTACTTTTCGCCATTGCCGTAGGAATAACCTGCAATTCTCTTTGCCTTTAACATCTCTTTGTAGCGGCCGAGAAACCTTGCAATATACCGAAGCTTATGTGAATTTGCTGTCCGCCGTAGAATTTCCGTATTAACGGGCTTCTTCTTCATTTCGGGATCTCCGTCACCCCAGGCAAGAACAGCACTTTGAATATCTTTGGCACGCTCAAGCGCCGCCTCGGTTGAGGTTGCAATGGCACGCCTTATGTCAGCGCCGTTTCTGCTCATACTGTTTTGTATGAGTCCTGCGTACATCTGTGACTGTTCCTTCTTTGAAGCAATACGGTTCGCCGTGCTTACAATCTTACGCTCAAGTGTAGGCTTTTGCAATTCGGGTGCGGTTTCGTACTTTGAAAGAAGCTCAGAAAGCGTTTGAGATAAATCCCTCGCATCCTGCTCCATTCTGTCAAGTGCGTCAACCTTACCTTTACCGCCCGTAGCCTTTTCCATAAGACCGTCAAGATTTGAAAGCAACTGTCCCGTGAATTCTTCGGTTGCACCGATAGCGGGAAGCTCTTTACCCTCACATACACTTTTGACTGCCGTATAGTTTTCGTCAGCCATAAGGTCTGTAAGAATACCTTTGTTAAACTCTCTTGATAATGTAGTCATCTGACTTTCATCGGTGTATCGTGGACGAAGCCCGTACACAGACTGAAACACATCATTTACAAGACTTCCAAAAGATTTGAGCTTCTTTGAGCCTTGTTCTTCATAAGAGGCAAGCTCATCGGCATCACCGGACAAATCATCAAAGATTGCCTGTTCTATCCTTGTGGATTTAAGAACGCGGTCTGTCTTTGGAGTATCTGCAGATCCCGTGAGTGTTGATAGTCCCGATAGGATTTCTTCAATACTTCTGAATTGTTCCATATGTACCTCCGGGGAGTGCAAACGGAGAGATTATCTCCGCCTGCACGTCCTTTTTTATTTAGAATGGAAGTGTGTCGTCCGAGAATTCGCCATCACCAATAGGCTCAAACTGACCGAAGCCTGCGGGAGCGTTCATATCGGGGAAAGAATTACCCGTATATGTACCCGTGTTCTGCTGAGTACCGTTTTCGTTTCTCGCAGTATCAGCAAAACCAACCTCGTCAGCATTGACTCTGAACGAAAAGACCTTCTGACCGTCCTTTTCATAAGAATAGGTTTCAAGCCAGCCGCAGACATATATCTGCTTGCCTTTAGAAAAGTACTTTTCGATAAATTCAGCAGTACCACGCCATGCAGTAATCGGGATGAAGTCCGCAGAGGGAGCATCCTGATTCTTGCTTTTAAAGCGTCTGTCAACAGCTATAGTGAAATTCGCACACTTTGTGTTTTCTCCGAACATCTTGATTTCCGGATCTCTTGTAAGTCTTCCTATGTAAATATTTTTATTTAGTCCCATAATATATTCCTTTCGTTTATACATTTAATCTTTTTTGTTCGTGTAGAGGTATCGACGTAGCATTGACTGCCTTTGCAGCCTCGACAAGCATTTCCTCAAGCTCGTTTTCGGCATCGGTTATTGCAGCGTTGTCGGAGTCGCCAAGGTCTGCATTTCGAAGGCTTGTAAGTTCAAGATAAATCCTGAACAGTTCCTTTTGAAATACAACGTAAGGCTTTATCTTCTCACGCTCATCAACTTGCTGTGTTTCAAAATGAGAAAGAGTTTCGTCCATAACAGACTTACTCTCACTTGCCATTGCTAAAATGCGTTCGATTTCAGCGCCGATGGGGTTTTCACAAAGGTCTGTGAGTACCTTTTCAACCGTTGCAATTTCTTCAGGCTTATTCCAGAAATAGTTTTTAAGCACAAGCAAATCCTTTGGAGTTACTTCCGTATTTCCGTTAAGGTATGCCTTTGCTCTTACTATAGGAGTAAAGCCGAAGTATTTACGGTCGGAAACGTGAATGCCGCATCGTCTTAGCTCACAAAGAACATCGTCCATAAGCTCATTGATACTGTCGGGAACAGTTATTGCTTCAACCTCTTTCTGCATATCCTCAAGCTCGTAAAGGTCGATTGTGGTAATATTACCGCTTGTATTCTTTCCTTGCTTACCCGATAATACCTTTAAGCGATTATCCTTTTCCTGCACATATTGAGTAAGTACCTTTAATTCAAAGCGGTCATACAAAGGCTTGAGTATCGCCTGTGCAGAGTCGTTGAAGTTGGGTATCTCATTTGATGCGGAAAAGAAAGATATAACGGGAATAGGTACTGTCTGTCCTTCGTTGGTGTACACCTTTTCATTTAAGGCTGTAAGAAGTGAGTTCAGTATTCCGTCGCCCGACTTAAATATTTCATCGAGAAATACTATATGACTGTCGGGTATCTTTCCCTCGGTTATCATCTTTGGGGTACCGCTTTTAAGGGTACAGATAATGTGCTTTAGCAGGTCTGTCTGCTTTGACAGCTCGTATGTGGCTTTCAGAGTATCGACGTTCTTGTTACCGCAGTATATTTCATACTGTTCAGAGAGCTTACGGTATAATTCCGCATAGCTTTCTTCTTTCAAAAGCTCATCCAGTGGCATATTGCCGGGGATAAGGCTTGAAAGGTCAAGTCTGCCGAAGATCTGTTCCTCATCCGTCTGCTTTGACATAAGGCGTTCAAACTGCTTTGCACCGATAATCCTTTTGCGAAAAAGGTTTATTGCGTAGCTCTTAGCCTGTCCGGTATCGCCGAGTATAAAGAGATTCTTCCTTGAAAGAAGTGCAATGGCTATGCACTCCACAAGCTCATCACGCTCTGC
>JAFWWX010000306.1 GCA_017517985.1 Clostridia bacterium
TATTTTCATCAATCAGCTTTTCATCAACAGTTGTTTTTATTACTTTTTCAATAATATCTTTTCTTATCTGTTCAAGCTCAACTGCAGCATCGTGCTGTGATGAAACAACAATAGCATCTATTCTTACAGGAGTATCATCTTCGTATTCTACGGTTACCTGAGTTTTACCGTCGGGACGAAGGTATGAAAGAGTGCCGTTCTTTCTCACTTCTGTAAGCTTCTTTGCAAGTTTCTGTGCAAGGGATATTGGCAAAGGCATAAGTTCTTTCGTTTCATCACACGCATATCCGAACATCATACCCTGGTCACCTGCACCGGTGTCATACTTATCTGCAATTTTTCCTTCCTTAGCCTCAAGAGCCTTGTCTACACCCATAGCAATATCAGGAGACTGTCCGTCTATTGCACAAATAACACCGCAGGTATCGCAGTCAAAGCCGTACTTTGCCCTGTCGTAGCCGATTTCGCGGACTGTTTCACGAACTATTTTCTGAATATCAACATAATGATCTGTTGTGATTTCTCCCATTACAAGCACAAGACCTGTTGTACAGGAAACCTCACATGCTACTCTGCCCATAGGGTCATTTGCAAGTATATCATCAAGCACCGCATCAGAAATCTGGTCGCAGATTTTATCAGGATGTCCCTCAGTTACTGATTCTGAAGTAAAAAGCTTTCTCATTTTTTATCATTCCTTTCATTTTTTTACAAAATAAAACAAAAAACCTCAAAGCAAACAGACACTTTGAGGACGACATTTCTCATCTCTCAAAGACCTATGTCCTTGCAGGAATTGGCACCTTGTATTCATACAGGTTGCCGGGCTTCACAGGGCCTTTCCCTCTGCCTCTCTTGATAAGATATTTTTTATTCTAAATCATTCTACCATATTGTTTTTGAATAATCAACAGTGTATTATGAACTATCTATAAAATTTATAATTTTGATTTTACTTATCTACTCTTGACTTACCTCGGGATTAATGGTATATTATATTGAATAATAATTATTATGAGGTAGGTTATGAACAATTCATTTTTTGCTCTTGCGTTCAGAATGAAATATATTAACCGCTGGGGACTTATGCACTCAACAAGATACGAGACACTCAGCGAACATTGTGCCGACACAGCGATTCTTGCTCACGCTCTTGCCCTTATCGGAAATAAAATTTTTGGTAAAAATTACGATGCTAACCGTGTGATGACACTTGCAATGTATCACGATATGTGTGAGGTTTACACAGGTGATATGCCAACACCCGTTAAATATTCCAGCGACGAAATGAAAAATGTCTACAAAGAGATTGAACGTCTTTCCTGCGACAAGATTCTATCAAAGCTTCCTTCTGAATTTAAAGAGGAATACGAGAAAATTTTGAAGCCTGAAGGAATCGACGCAGAATACGAAAAACTTGTAAAAGCTGCAGATAAACTCTCGGCACTTCTAAAATGTATTGAGGAACAGCATCGTGGCAATCCTGAATTTAATTCTGCTTATGACAGTATAAAACTGTCCATTGACAAAAATCCCTGTCCTGAACTAAAATACTTTATGGAGAATTTCCTTGACAGCTTCAACTTGAACCTTGATGAAATGTAATTTTACGAAAGAGCAAAAATATGAAAAAACCACTTTTCAAATGCGTAATATTTGACCTTGACGGAACTCTGCTTTATACTCTTAAAAGCATTAACAAGGCAATAAATGAAACACTGCGGATTTGCGGCTATCCCGAGCATCCCTTGGAAAAAACCGTTGACTTTGTAAACTTCGGAAGCGTCGAGCTTGTCCGCCGTGCACTTCCGGAAGAGAAAAGAAGCGTTGATGAAGTGATGAGGGTACACGAAATGTATCTTCCGCTACTTAAAAAATATGCCGCTGTCGGCACAAAGCCCTATGAGGGGATTTGTGAGGTTTGCAGAGAGCTTCATTCTGCCGGTGTTACTCTTTGTGTAATGTCAAATAAACCGCAGACATCTGCCGAGGCTTGCATTGAAGCATATTTTGAAAAGGATCTTTTTGATATTGTTCGTGGCTCTGTGCCGGGCAAATTCATAAAGCCTGATGTAAGTTTTACTATTGATGTTATAAAAGAGGCGAAGGTGAACAAAGAGGACTGCATTCTTGTCGGTGATTCAAGTGTCGACCTTGATACCGCAAGAAATGTCGGCTGTCCGTGTATTTGGGTAAAATGGGGTTACGGCAACGAGGGCAATATTGGGGGCATCCCGGACTTTACCGCAGATACTCCTTCGGACATCACAAGAATTATTTTGAACAAATGAGGTTTCTATGGCACTTAAAGAATACAAAACCGTAAAAATGCGTGCCCAGGATATGTTTATTGAAAAAAAATCCGAATTCATCGGATACATCAGTCCTGTCGCAAACGAAGATGAGGCTCTTGCATTTATTTCAGAAATAAAAAAGAAGCACGCAGATGCTACACATAACTGTCACGCGTACATCCTTCAGGGGACTGAAATCGCAAGATTTTCAGATGACGGTGAGCCGTCCGGTACAGCCGGCATGCCTATGCTTGAGGTAATAAAGCGAGAGGGACTTACAGGTGTATGCATTGTTGTTACAAGATATTTCGGCGGTATATTACTTGGTGCCGGCGGTCTTGTGAGAGCCTACGCAAAGGGTGCAAAGATTGCTATAGACGCTGCAGGAATCTGTTCGTTTATTCCCTTTACCGAATTTACACTCAACTGCGATTATTCCGATTACGAAAAAATAAGACGTGACCTTGAGGCAAAAAAAATTAAATGTGACAACACAGAATTCGGTGCAGACGTAACTCTTTCCCTTGCATGCAAAGATGAGCTTTACGAGCCTTTCTGCGACTATGCGGTAAATCTTACAAACGGTCGGGCAATACTAAAAAAGACCGGCGAACGATTTGATGCAGAATAAACATACAGAAATTCCCCGACCACAACGGTCGGGGAATACTTTTATTCTATCGGAATTTCACATATCACGTCGTTTTCTGCAAAATATACGTTTGCATTCTTCTCTATTCCCTTTTCTTCAAGAACATTCTTTATGTCCTCGGAATAAGGAAGATTTGCTGAAGGTCTTATATCGTTTCTTCCGAATGTGCCTGTATGGTTAAGATACTGGATATAGGTGTTATTTCTGCTTTCGGGAAGCCACTCTTTTTCGAACGCAGAAATGTGTACCAGCATATGACGACTTCTGTCCATAATGTTATTTTCGATAACAAAATCAGTTGCCTTGTTATAGTGATCCCAGGATTTTATATGTGCAGCGGTCTTCTTGTCGGGTCTCTGTTCTCCAAAACCAAATCCTGCGTATCTCATTATATTATCATAAATATAGATACCCTTCATATATCTTACAGCATCACAATCATCCCTAGCAACACCCAGGAAGTACTCTATGGAATAAATACAATACTCAATCAGATTGTTTCTGTATACTGCATTTTCCATTGCTATACTATTGGTGCCACCTGACGCATATTGATGAGTCGCGCCGCAATCATAGCACTGATAAATATAATTGTTTTCTACAAGAAAGTTCTTGCACCCGCCGTATATTTCAATACCATTTCCAAGCCTTGTGCATCTTCCTGACGCATTATAGAGGTGAATAGCACCGCCAATCCAACCAAAAACGCAGTTTCTTACTGTAAGATTTTCTGTAGTACCTGAGGCAACACCATGTATACCTGCATACATTATGCATAGGTTATCAACTGTTATATTATTTCCTCTGATACACACTCCGGACTTGTTAATTGCAAATTCAATAGATGAGAATACAGCACCGGGATTTCCCATATCACAGTAAAGATAAAGACTTCCGGTATTCTTTTCATTATTAAAGCAAGCGGGTGTTCCACTGTCTGTTAAGTCCTTATCACACTCGCTGAAAAAGTCAAAGTTCTTTGTAAGGTGCTTTCTTACATCAAACTCTTCACTGTATAATTCCTCGGAACGAACATAAAATTTCCCCTCGTGATAATCGGGAATTTTCTTCACACCGTTCCCTGCTCCACCGTCAAAAATAATGTTTCCGACATCGGGAAGTTTGTTTTTGTACACCCAGATATTGTTTGTGCCAGAAAGTCTTTTCCAGTTGCTTGCTCCCGCACCGTCCTCCGGAGAACAGTTAATTACAGGCTTTGCCCCCTGTCCATATGCAGAATATGTAACGCCTGCTTTAAGGAAGATACCGTTGCCTCTGAACATTGCACCTCTTTGGAACAGCACAACATCACCAGGTAAAAGCTCCGGCGCATTATGTACTCTCATAAGTGTTTTCCAGGCTGTCACAGGTGACAAACCGTCATTTGCATCGTTACCTGTTGGAGAAACAAAATAGATGTTACCCTTTGCTTTATATTTGGAGTTGCTCTCAAGAATTTTCTTTTTCAGCTTATCTGCTTTTACATCAATATCTGAAATAACAGTCCTTGTTTTTTCAAAATTAACAAGACCGTCACTTTTCTCACAAGTGCAGATTTTCTTACAAGGCATAAGTTTTTCCTCCCTAAAATAGTCCGATTTGCCGTATAGAGCAATGACAGCTCTTCGCAAATCATACTTTATTTTTTTAGAAACTATATTTTATTTTACTTAATATTTCCGTATTCAACTGCAGACGGCTTATAGTATCTGAACACATCAAGTGTTTTCTTTGTGGCATTGATATAAATTATACTTCTGCCCTTTTCACCATTATAAAAAATATAAAAGCAGTCCTCTCCGTGCTTTCCATCTGAAAAATCATATATTTCCGAATATTCTGAATTCATAACCTCCGAATGAGCATAAAGGGGAGCTACCTTTTCAATATCTGATGTCTTTATTTCAAGAAGTTTTTTGCGATAGTCTTCACCAAATATTCTGTAAAACTCAACAGTTGCGGAAATAATTATATATTCATATTCAAGCTGTGTGAATCTCCAGAGATACCAGCCAAGTGCAATAACTCCTATAAGTACCGGAACCAATGCAGCAGACACAAGCAAAATAGCAAGAGCTACAGCAACAACTGCTCCTGCAATTATTGCAGCCTTTATAAGTGTTGTTTTTTTGCCGGAGTGTTTTACAAGATACTCTGCATAGTTGGAACGAAGACTTTCTTCGCTAGAAAAAGAATTGAAATTATTTTGCATATATTTACACAATCTCCTATTCTTAACTCTTTAATATAATACATTACTTTTTTGAATACATTATAAATTTGTATGTAATCATTTGTAACCTTTGATATATTTTTACCCATTTTAATTTGTAAATTTAGAGGAAAAATACTGTACAAAACAAAAATAATATGGTATAATTTAGGATATAACACATAAATTTAAGGATGGTATTAAAATGAAAGCAGTTATAACGGTTACAGGAAAAGATTCAAAGGGCATCATAGCAAAGGTTTCAACCCTCTGTAGTGAGTTTGGCGCAAATATTATTGAGATAACACAGAGTGTTCTGAGCGAATACTTTGCTATGGTTATGCTTGTTGATATAAATGAGCTGACTGAAGACTTCGGTTCTTTTGTTGACAATATGAAAGAGCTTGGAAAGAAAAACTGTCTTATTATTGATGTTATGCACGAAGATATTTTCAACTCTATGCACAGAATATGAGGTAAAAGAAAATGATAAATATTTCTGACGTTCTTGAAACGATAAATATGATTCGCGAAGAACACCTTGATGTTCGTACAATCACAATGGGGATCTCACTTCTTGACTGTGCGACAGACGACAACAAGGTTCTTTGCGATAGAATTTACGATAAAATCACAAAATATGCCGAAAAGCTTGTTTCTACCGGCGAGGCTATTGAAAAGCAGTACGGTATTCCGATTGTAAATAAGCGTGTTTCTATTACTCCTATTTCGCTTATTGGAGGAAGCAGAAGTCCCGAGGACTATGTTAATTTGTGCCGTGCTCTTGACAGGGCTGCAGCAACTTTGGGAATAAACTTCCTTGGCGGTTTTTCCTCGCTTGTACATAAGGGTGCTACAAAGGCTGACGAAATGATGATTGCATCCATTCCCGAAGCACTCTCAACCACAAATTGTGTTTGTTCATCCGTAAATATCGGATCCACAAGAGCAGGTATCAATATGGATGCCGTTGCCAAACTCGGACACACAGTAAAAGAGCTTGCATACCTTACAAAGGACAACTACTCTATCGGCTGTGCAAAATTTGTGGTATTTGCAAATGTACCTGAAGATAATCCCTTTATGGCAGGTGCTTTCCACGGTGTAGGTGAACCCGAATGTGTTATCAATGTTGGCGTATCCGGACCGGGCGTTGTAAGAGCAGCTGTTGAAAAAGCAGGCGACTGCAACTTCTCCGAGCTTGCTGATATTATCAAAAAGACAGCATTTAAAGTTACTCGTATGGGCCAGCTTGTTGCAGTTGAAGCATCTCAAAGACTCGGTGTTCCTTTCGGAATTGTTGACCTCTCCCTTGCACCAACTCCTGCTGTCGGAGACTCTGTTGCACATATTCTTGAGGCTATGGGCCTTGAAAGCTGTGGCGCTCCCGGTACTACTGCCGCACTTGCTATGCTTAACGATGCGGTTAAAAAAGGTGGTGCTATGGCATCCTCTCATGTCGGTGGTCTTTCCGGTGCATTCATTCCTGTTTCGGAAGACCAGGGTATGATTGACGCAGTTAACTGTGGCTCACTTACCCTTGAAAAGCTTGAGGCTATGACATCTGTTTGCTCCGTTGGTCTTGATATGATTGCAATTCCCGGCGACACAAGTGCAGAAACAATATCCGCAATTATCGCAGACGAAGCTGCTATCGGTATGATAAACGGCAAGACAACAGCCTGCAGACTTATTCCGGCATATGGCAAAAAGGTTGGCGACAAGGTTGAGTTTGGCGGACTTCTCGGCTATGCGCCTGTAATGCCCGTGAACAAATTCGGCTCAGAGAAGTTTATCGCAAGAGGCGGAAGAATTCCCGCGCCTATTCATTCGCTTAGAAACTAATGATATTTTCGATATATCATCAAATTTTGGGGGAATGTTGTGTTCAATAACATTGGAAGCAAAATCAAAAATCTTGCTAACATAATTACAGTAATAGGCATTGCCATATCAATGATTATTGGTCTTATATTAATGATAATTGCATTAATTGAGGAATCTTTTTCGGGAATATTGGTTGCTTTAATATGGGCATCTATAGGCTCCCTTTTTTTGTGGATTTCATCCTTTATACTTTATGGATTGGGAGAACTTATTGATTCAAATATGAACTGCAATACACTTCTAAATCAACAAAACACCATATTAATACAAATACGCGACTCTTTAGAAGTATCAAGTGGACAGAAAAATTGTCCTAAACAGCAACCTCTCAATGACAATAAAAACATTGCTACGGGTATAACTGCAGATATGATACAGGATTGGCTTGATGGAAAAGAACCTTTAAAATAAAAAATTTCTGCGGTAAGTGCATAAACTTACCGCAGTTTTTCTTTCACTTATGAAACCTTGCCTTCCTCATCATAGAGAAGTACAAAGCTCTCATAATGGTCATCAGTGTAATAAATCAGTCCGTCATTGGAGAATACAATTCTTTCATCTCCCCTGCTGTCCTCGCCGAGAGTGTTTATGTCACATTCCGTGTATCTTCTTCCTTTCTCTTTCGGCAAAAGTCCTTCGTAGTTCCCGAAATAGTCACCACCGATGCACATTCCGGGTGCGTATTCATCAAGTCCTCCGCCATTCCAGCCAAGCTCTCTTGCCTCGTCCTTGGTCATAAAATTATCCGGAAGCTCATCAAAAAGATATATATACAGCGAAACATCCTCGGCTGTTGTATAAGTACCGTCAACATCAAGGGTAAACTCATCGGTTGAGGGTATCTCGGAAGCATCGGTGATAATTGTTTCAACTGAATCTTCATACACACTTTCATCAACTACAATATTCTCAATTAACTCATCCGTTACTTCATATATTTCGTTACAAGAACAACAAAATCCCAAAAGAGTAATAAAAAGAACTGATATAAAAAGTTTTTTCATAATATTCTCCATTAAAAACGGGTACTCACAAGGAGTACCCGAACATTTTATTCAATCACTTACTTTACAAGCTCAAGGGTATCCTTTGCTATCATAAGCTCTTCGTTTGTGGGAATTACAAGCATACGAACTTTTGCATCAGGTGCAGAGATGTCGTATTCAACACTTGTTCTCTTTGCCTTTGCATTGAGTTCTTCGTCAATCTTAACGCCGAGGAATTCAAGCTTCTTCGCAACTCTTGATCTGTACTGGGGATTGTTTTCGCCAATACCGCCACAGAATACGATAGCGTCAATTCCGCCCATAGCAGCAGCAAATCCGCCGATATACTTTGTGAGCTGATGACAAATCATATTTTCAACGAGCTTTGCTCTTTCGTCGCCGTTTCTTGCAGCTTCTTCAATAGCTCTGTTGTCGCTTGTCTTTTCAAAGATACCAAGAATACCGGACTGCTTGTTCATAACCTTATCAATACCGTCTGCATCAAGTCCTTCCTTCTTCATAAGAAGCGGAACAATTGCAGGGTCGATAGAACCGCAGCGTGTACCCATCATAATACCTTCAAGAGGAGTAAGACCCATTGTTGTATCAAAGCACTTTCCGCTATCTACTGCGGAGATTGAAGAGCCGTTACCAAGGTGACAGGTTACAACCTTTGCGTCGTTTCTGCCGAGCATATCAGCAGCTCTAAGTGAAACATATCTGTGAGATGTACCATGGAAACCATATCTTCTTATCTTGTACTTTTCATAGTACTTATAAGGAAGTGCATACATATATGCATAATCAGGCATTGTCTGATGGAAGCCTGTATCAAATACAGCAACCTGGGGCTTTGTAGGCATAATTTCTTTGCAGGCTCTGATACCTGTGAGGTTATGAGGATTGTGAAGCGGTCCAAGTTCGCAGCACTCAACGATAGTGTCGATAACTTCATCTGTTATAACAACAGAGCCGGAGAACTTGTCAGCCCCGTGGAGTACTCTGTGACCTACAGCTGCAATCTCGTCAAAGGACTTTACCACGCCGTGCTTTTCGCATACGAGGTTATCCATCACGAGCTTTATAGCTTCGCTGTGGTTAGCCATTCTTATCTGTTCTTCATACTTATAGTCGGTTGCAGGAATCTTATATGTAAACGAACCCATTTCATCACCGATCTGCTCGCATATACCCTTTGCAAGAACAGACTCATCTGTCATATCAAAAACCTGATACTTAACAGAAGAGCTACCTGCGTTAATAACAAGAATTTTCATTATGTTTTATTCCTTTCAAAAATCTGTTTTCATTGAAATTACGCCCCTTCCGGAAGAAAGAGCGTAATTATATTTTTATGCTTTACTTGTCTTCTTCACAGTGGCAACAATCACATTCTTCGTCTTCGCAGTCGCAATCGCAATCACAGTCACAATCACAGTCGCAATCGTCGTCACATTCAAAGAGAACTTCTTCAACTTCACCGAGATCTTCATCAAGTTCGTCGCAGTAGTCGAAAAGTGTATCAACGTCTTCTGTAATTACATCAATTTCATCAGACATATCTGCAAGAACATCAACTATAAGGGAAATAAGCTTTCCTTCGTTGGTTGAAGCATCATAATTCATACCTTCCATCACACCTTTAAGATGTGCTACCTTTTCGCTGATTGTCATAATATACCTCCTTATAGCTTTAGAAAATATGGTTTTTAGCTGCCTATTACTTATTGTTAACTCTTTCGATGTATTCTGAAGTTCTTGTATCAATCTTGAGAACATCACCGATGTTAATGAAGAGCGGAACCTTGATTTCAGCACCTGTTTCGAGTGTAGCAGGCTTTGCAGCACCTGTAGCTGTATCGCCCTTGAAGCCGGGTTCTGTTTCAGTTACTTCGAGTTCTACGAACATGGGAGGTTCAATTGCAAACACACTGCCCTTATATGAGCATACCTTACAAAGCATTTCTTCCTTAACAAATCTGAAGTTATCGCCGAGAAGGTCAGAGTTTACGGGAATCTGTTCGAAGGATTCCATATCCATAAAGTAGTAAAGTTCACCGTCGTTGTAAAGGTACTGCATATCCTTTCTTTCAACGAGTGCTGTGGGGAACTTTTCTGTGGGGTTAAAAGATGTTTCGATTACAGCACCTGTAATTACGTTTCTGAGCTTTGTTCTAACGAAAGCTGCGCCCTTACCGGGTTTTACGTGCTGAAATTCTACAATCTGGCAAACCTTGCCATCCCATTCAAATGTAACGCCGTTTTTGAAATCGCCTGCTGATATCATATTATATCCTCCATATATATACCGTATGCATAGCATACGCAAAAATTTACTTTTTAATTATACTATATTATTTTGAAAATTTCAAGTACTTTTTCAAATAATTATAAGTTCTTTGGTACTTTCTGTCAGGTTTTCCATGCCAAAATCATAAATTTTTACAATATCTTCAATTCTTACACCATATTTTCCCTCAATATAAATCCCAGGTTCAACACTTAGAACAGCGCCTGCAGGTATTTCAATATTGCAGGCAGGCGAAAAATTCGGACTCTCATGTATATCTATTCCAAGCGAATGACCGGTGCTGTGTCCGAAGCATCCCTTATATCCATTTGAATAAATATAATCTCTTGCCGCAGCATCAACCTGCTTTCCAGTTACACCTGCAAAAATTGCATCAAAGGCTCTTTTTTGAGCCTCAAGCACTGTATTGTAAACCCTTCTCATTTCGTCATCCGGCTTTCCAATACACACTGTTCTTGTCATATCTGAGCAGTAGCCGTCAACTCTTGCACCAAAATCCATTGTCAGAAAGCCTTTTCCGAGCTTTATATTTTCAGGTTTTCCGTGAGGAAGTGAAGATTTTGTTCCGGAAACACATATTGTTTCAAAGGCAGTACTTTCTGCACCGCTTCTTCTCATAAAACATTCAAGCTCAAGTGCAACCTCTGTTTCGGTAATCTCCGGAGTTATAAAATCGAGAATATGGGAAAACGCCATGTCCGTTATTTTCTGAGCAGCTTTAATTTTGGATATTTCGTTCTCATCCTTTGAAATTCTACACCCCTCAAATACACCGCCCATACCTTTTATTTTACAAAATTCTTTTGTTTCATCCTCCAGCTGTTTGTACTCGAAAACAGTAAGGTTTCTATCCTCGTAAAGAAGCGTCTTTATATTATATTTTTTGCAGAATTCTTTCAGGTATTCTCTTCTTTTCTTCTCCAAAAGAAACACTTCCGTATCCGGCTGAAGTTTGCCTGTAAGCTTTGCAATCTTTGCCATTTCAAAGTATCTTGAATCAAGGTACAGCTCGGATTTTTCCTTGCATACAAGCATAAATCCCGCGGAGGATTTAAATCCTGAAGCATACAGCCTGTTACTGTCTGAAGTTATAAGAAATGCTTCATTATCACTTGAAATCCTGCTTCTTATTTTTTCGGTTCTTGTCATATATTCTCCGTTCATCTGAGGTTTCTTAAATACTCCGTTTTCATTGCAAGTGCATCCTCTGCCATTGTACCGTCGGATTCACATATAATCGTGGGAGATACGCCAAGATCCGCTATCGCTTTCATAAGAGGCTCAAAGTCAGGACCGTAGTGACTATCAGAAAAAGTAAGATGTTTCTTTTCTCCGCCCTTTGTATATTCAATTTTTGAAAAATGGCAGTGAAGTTTATCAGCATACTCAGGACACAGTTCTGTTCCGATTCTGTCAAATATTCTCTTATAATCATCCGAAGATGTAAACACGCCGCCAAGCTCTCTTGCATTCATATGACCAAAATCAACAACAGGACGGACATTTTTGTCAACTCTGCACATCTCTATTACTTCGTCAAGAGTTCCAAGCTGATTTACCTTTCCCATTGTTTCAATACCAAGAAGGATACCGTCATAAAGCTCCAGCTCGCACAGCTTTTCTATCGCGTGATAAAGCGCCGCCTTTGCATATTCAAGTGCAACACCCCTCTCAAGCTTAGCGGTGCTTCCTGCATGAATTACTATTGTTTCAGCGCCCAGGGCCTTTGCACATCTTGCACTGTCAATAATGTATTTTGCACTTCCAAGTCTTTTTTCTTCTTCAACGGATGAGAGAGATATAAAATAAGGTGCATGAACGGACATCCTGATACCGTTCTTTTTTGCTTCATCGCCTATTTTGGCAAAGGTTTCCGCACTTCCTCTTATTCCCTGTCCCCCCTCATATTCGTATGCATCAAGACCCTTTGATTTTACCCATCCGGGTGCCTGAAATGTAGATTTAAAGCCTTCGTCATAAAAGCTTTTGGAGTTACCTCCCGGTCCAAATAATGCGCTCATTTATCAATTTCCTTTCAAACATTCTTCAGCGAAAAACAAACAATTCAAAACAAAGAAGCAACAGAACAGTACAACAAAATCGCTGCCGCCACAAGACATAAAAAACCTACACCCCTGCGATATCTCCATTTCTGAATTGACTGGATAAGAAGCGCAAATCCCAAAAGTGGCATTGCAACACAATTCGCCATATCCCATATGCCAAGTATCTGAACAAGCGCAAACAAAACTGCACCGGCTGAGAACGCAAGTTTTAATATTAAGTATGTTTTTTCCCTATTGGTTTTCATAATAATCCTCCATTCCGCAGCACAGCGGCGGCACAAAAAACATTAATAATTCCGCAGAAATCTTTTGGAGTGAAACATCTATGCTTGGATAAGCAAATTGTTGTTTTTCACGCTAAAACATCCGTACTTTAATATTGTCAAAGTGTTTTGTTATTTATAAGCTCCTTTGCTGCCTCTCTTGCTGAATCCGTAACTCCTATTCCGGAGATTATTCTTGCGACTTCATTTATTCTTTCCTTTTCGGAAAGCACGGTTATACTTGTCATTGTTCTGCCGTCGTTTTCTGCCTTTGAAACATAAAAATGATTGTCGGCAAGTGATGCTATCTGCGCTGAATGTGTTACACACAGAACCTCTCTGTCCTTTGAAATCTGCAAAAGTTTAAGTCCGAGTTTTCTTGAAGTTTTACCGGAAACTCCCGTATCAACCTCATCAAAAATCATAGTTTCAACGCTGTCCTTTTCTGCTATTACACACTTTATTGCAAGCATTATTCTTGCAAGTTCACCACCGGAGGCTGTCTTTGAAAGAGACTTAAACGGTTCTCCTGCATTAGTACTTACCAAAAACTCAACACTGTCACAACCGTTTAAGCTATATCCCTCATTAGTTATGCTGACATCAAACTTTACACCATTCATATCCAAAAACTCAAGCTCGCCTATAATCATTTCTGAGAGCTTTCTGCCTGCCACAACTCTCTTTTCCGTAAGATTTTTTGCGGCAATTTCAAGCTCAGGAGTAATATTTTTTATCTTTTCCTGAAGCTCTGATGATAGTACATCGGACAATTCTATTTCTGAAAGCTCCACTTCACATTTTTCAAGGTATTGGAGTATTTCTGATATGTCAGAGCCATACTTCATTTTGATCTTTCCGATTATATCAAGCCTTGATTCTATACGGTCAAGAACTGAGTCCGGGTCTTCGTCTATTCCATCTATATTTTCATACAGAAGCTCCGCTATATCCATTATTCTGTATTTGAAATCCTCAAGCTGTTCAATATATTCTTCCGAATTGGGGATAATTTCACCAACAGCCTTCACGGCATTTACTGCCTTTCCTATCTTTTCCGTAACGCTTCCGTTTTCCCCGTAAAGAACACCATAAGCTGTATTTACACTCTTTGAAATTTTCTCAACATTTCTTATTTTGTTTCTTTCAAATATAAGTTCTTCTTCCTCGCCAGCCTTTAGCTTTGCCTTTTTTATTTCGTCTATCTGGAATTTGAGAATGTCAATTCTTCTCTTTTTTTCTTTTTCATCCATTTCAAGGGATGCAAGTTTTTTACAGTAATCAGTATACAGAAAATAAATTTCACGGTACTTTAACTGCTCGTTTTCCGTTTCACCAAATGCATCAAGTATATCTATATGTTTATCCGGATTCAAAAGCTCTCCGTTATGGTGCTGTCCGTGGATATTTACAAGATAGCCGGATATTTCACGCAAAATAGATATGGGAACCTGTCTTCCGTTTATTCTGACACTTCCCTTACCGTCAGAGCTCAGGGTCCTTCGGATAAATATACCTCCGTCCTCGTCTGGTTCAATTCCGCAATTCTCACACTTTTCAAGTGTTTCCTTCGAAAGGTCACAAAAAAGCGCCTCAACAAGAGCCTTCTCCTCACCGCTTCTTATTATATCTCTGTCCGCTCTATTTCCAAGAGCGAACCCTATAGAATCAATTATTATACTTTTACCTGCACCCGTTTCACCGGTAAAAACAGAAAAACCTTTTGTAAAATCTATATCCAGCGAAGTAATCAGGGCAATATTCTCAATATGAACCGATGAAAGCATATATCCTCCGATTTAAAGCCATTTTATTTTGTAAGCTTTTCAATTTTTCTGACAAAATCCGAAGCTTCATTTTCAGTACGAACTACAATAAGAAGTGTATCGTCACCCGCTACAGTACCCAGAATGTTCTCAATATTCATTGAATCTATTGCAGCCGCCGACGCCTGTGCCATTCCGGCATAGGTTTTGAGAACCACAAGATTTCCTGCATAATCAATACTCACGATTGCATGACCGAGAATTGTTTTGAATTTCGCCTCGGTAGCGCTCGAGGAATCTTCTCCGGCTTTGTTGACGGAATATTTGTATCTGTTTTCATTTCCGTCAGCGCCTGCAGCTGTTTTAATTAGCTTTAATGACTTAATATCCCTTGAGACGGTTGCCTGCGTTACCGAAAAGCCTTCTTTCTTAAGATATTCTGTCAGCTCCTCTTGAGTTTCAACATCATACTTCGAGATAATTTCAAGAATTTTTCCGTGTCGTAATGATTTCATAATGATTTGCGCCGTACAACGGCCCCTTTCAATAAGATTTTCACTTTTACCTGATTCTTCTGAATACTGCAAGATATTCCGTGTTTCCGCTTCCTCCCTCTATGGGAGATGTGCAGCTTCCGATAATTTCGTAGCCGAAGTTTTTAGCAAATTCAATAATATCCGAAACTGTTTTCTGCCGTACCTTTTCGCTCTTTACAATTCCGTTCTTATTAAGATGCTCTCTGCCTGCCTCAAACTGAGGTTTTATAAGAATCACATATATGCCCCCGACAGCAAGCACATTTTTCGCAGCCGGAATAACCAGCTTCTGAGATATAAAAGAAAGGTCGGAAACTGCAATTTCTACCGGATCGTCATCTACAAGCGTACCCGTCATTTCCCTTGCATTTATGCCCTCAAGATTTACAACCCTCTCATCACAAGCAAGACTCTGATGCAACTGACCGTGGCCGATATCCACGGCATACACCTTCAAAGCACCCCTTTTTAAAAGGCAATCAGTAAATCCGCCGGTTGATGCTCCTATATCTATCGTTCTCTTACCTTTCACATCTATCAAGAAGTTATCAAGGGCGTATTCAAGTTTTAGTCCACCCCTGCCGACATATTCTGTTTTCTCGCTTGGGGCAACTGATATTTCATCGTTTTCCGAAACATCCAAAGATGGCTTTTTTACCGTTTTTCCATTGATATACACTCTCATATCTTCAATGGCTTTTTTCGCCTTTTCACGGCTTTCAAAATATCCGTTTTCAAAAAGGAAACTGTCTATTCTCATTTCTTTGCTTCCTCCGCTATGTCCTTTGCAGATATACCGCAGGTTTCATAAAGCGTTTCAAGTGTTCCCTGACCGGGAATTTCCCCTTTTATTGCAAGGTGGGATATGTCTACTCCAAGTTTTTTCTCGCGATTTTCAAGTGACAGAATGTTCTGACCAAATGATCCGCTTTCAATACCTTCTTCAAGAATTATTATCTTTTTTGCTCCACCGCAGTATTTTTCGACAGTTGCATATGACTCATCAAAAGGAGTGAGCTTTTCAAATACTATAACAGATGCTTCCATTCCTTCACAACGCAAAATCTCAACAGCTTTAAGAGCTTCTTTGAAAATACGCCCGTATGTCAAAATAACTACTCTGTTTTCTGAATTAAAATTTAAATCTGTATATACATATTCTTCTCTTTCACAAAGACCGTCTGTATTTTCACTTCCCTTCGGGTATCTTATTGCCCATATACCCGAATCTGCACTAACAGCTGAACAAAGAGCTTTATCAAGCGACCGGTATGTCAAAGGAGAATAAATTACACAGTTCTTAAGCGCCGCCAACATTGAAACGTCAAATATTCCGTGATGGGTACTACCATCATCAGGAGATAGTCCTGCTCTGTCAACAGCAAAAACACAATGCAAATTCTGCAAAGCTGCATCATGTATAAAATTGTCATAGGATCTCTGTAAAAAACTGGAATATACCGCAAAAACCGGTACATACCCGCCAACCGAAAGACCGCAGGAGAATGTAACAGCGTGTCCTTCTGCAATTCCCACATCAAATGAACGTTCGGGGTATTTTTTGAAGAAACCGGAAAGTCCTGTTCCGTCTGTCATCGCTGCACTTATTGCACAAACTTTATCATTTTTCTCAGCAACGGCACACATTGACTTTCCAAATTCCGCAGAAAAACTTCCCGTTGTTTTTTCAGCTTTTTCCGGCTTTACCATATGATAGGCAGACGGATTTTCCTCCGCCGGTGCATAACCCTTTCCTTTAACTGTTTTCATGTGAATGAAAGCGCTTCCACCATGTTTTTTAGCTTGCAAAATCAATCTTTCAACTGTTGTATAGTCGTTTCCGTCTATAGGACCAAAGTATGTGAACCCAAAGCTCTCGATAAAAGATGTTGAAAACAGCACCTTTTTTAATGCCCTTTTCATTTTTCTCATTCCGGACACTATCGGTTTTCCTATAAACGGTATATGCTCTGTAAATATCTGCACACCGTTTTTGATTTTAAAATAATTTTCCTTGCTTCTTATTCTGGAAATCATTCTTGCCATATTCCCCACATTTGGGGATATAGACATTTCGTTTTCGTTTAGAATAACTATAAGATTAAGATCATTCTCACAGTTGTTTAATGCTTCATAAACAAGACCGCCTGAAAAAGCTCCGTCACCAATAACCGCAACTGTATAATTGTCATTGCCGGAAAGCTTATTTGCTTTAGCAATTCCTATTGCCGCTGACAGCGAAGTGCTGCTGTGACCTGTGCCAAACGAATCGTATTCGCTTTCAGACATTTTCGGGAAACCGGATATGCCGTTTTCACTGCGCAATTTCCCAAATGCTTCTCGTCTTCCGGTAAGTATCTTTGAAACATACGCCTGATGTCCGACATCAAATATTACCTTATCGGAGGGAGTATCAAATATTTTATATATTGCAAGTGTAAGTTCAACAACACCCAGATTTGATGCAAGATGTCCTCCGGTTTTTGGGACCTGTGTAATCAGAAAATCCCTTATTTCAGCCGAAAGCTCTTTCATTTGCTTATAGTCGTACCCTTTTATATCCCCAGGGTTATGAATATTATCAAGATATTTATACATTTATTCCACACCATTTTATTTTAAATATACGCAATTACACATCAAAAGTTATAATTATTCATTCCATTATAGCATACGAAATTCAAAATTACAATAGCTAAAGAAAACTTTTATTCTGTTTTCATTATTTTATACAGTTTTTATGCAAAAAAGAGACAAGCCCGGATTCAGAGCTTATCTCTTTCAATTATATTATTTCATACTACCTTAGGAAAATATAAAGAAGTTTTTCATAGAGCTTACTTTTAAACGGCTGATAGCGCATAGGCAAATCCATCCAGGTCTTTTTGTCAACAATGGATTTTGTGTGTGAGAAAGCATTGAAACCATCTCTTCCGTGATAACTTCCCATACCGCTCTCGCCTACTCCCCCAAAGCCCATTTCACTCGTGGCAAGATGAATGACCACATCATTCACACAACCTCCACCGTAGGAAAGCTCTGTTGTAACACGCTTTATATGTTTTCTGTCACTTGAGAAAATATAAAGTGCTAGCGGTTTGTCCTTATCTTTAAGGTCGTCAACTACTTTATCAAAGGTGTCAAATGTCAGTATCGGCATAATCGGGCCAAAAATTTCTTCTCCCATAACCGCATCAGATTCTGTTACATTGTCCATAACAGTAGGTGCTATCTGACAGGTTTCTGCACTTGTTTCGCCGCCGATTACAACCTTGTTTTTGTCAATAAGACCACAAAGACGATGAAAATGCTTTTCGTTAATTATCTTTCCGTAGTCTCTGTTGTCAAGTGGATTTTCACCATACTGTTTTTTGACCTGCTTTATAACCTCGGAAACAAATTCGTCTTTTACGGATTCTTCACACAGGATATAGTCAGGCGCAACACAGGTCTGACCGCAATTCAGGAATTTACCGAAAACTATACGTTTTGCCGCAAGTTTTATATTTGCACTTGCATCAACGATACACGGACTCTTTCCCCCCAGCTCAAGCACAACGGGTGTCAGATGCTCTGCTGTGTGGCGAAGTACCTCTTTTCCTACATTCTGACTTCCCGTAAAGAACACAAAATCAAACTTCCCATCAAGAAGTGCAGTATTTTCAGCCCTTCCACCGGTTACGACAGCTACATATTCTTCGGAAAAACATTCGATTATAATCTTCTTTATAATATCACTTGTTGCCGATGAATATGCACTGGGTTTAACTATTGCTGTATTGCCTGCAGCAATTGCATTGGCAAGAGGGTCAATTGTCAAGAGAAACGGATAATTCCAGGGACTCATAATAAGTGTATTTCCGTAAGGAATCGGCTGTTTGTAGCTGTGAGATGCAAACTGGGCAAGAGGTGTATAAACGGTCTTTCTTTTCGCAAATTTCTTTGTATGACGGATCATATAAGAAATTTCCGAAAGAACAAGTCCACTTTCACACATAAATCCCTCATAGTGGCTTTTTCCAAGGTCAGACTTTAGCGCATCATTGACTTCCATTTCATATTTCTTTACGGTACTATACAGCTTTTTAAGCTGTTCTATACGGAATTTTACCGAAATTGTTTTCCCGGATTTGTAAAAAGCTCTTTGCTTATCAATTAGGTTCTGTATTTCCAGACTTGTCATTACTCGTTACTCCAATCTGCGATTTCATAATACAACTTTTTAATTTCCTTTGTAACTGCCCCTGCGACAGCCACATACGGCAGTATAGTTTTTTCATAAAAAACATAGACTTGCACAGTTTTATTTCAGATATGAAAAATCAAATTCAAATACGGCTTTGGGATTATCAAATTCTTCGTTGCTTACCCATGTTACAGTTTTGTCGGTGAGATTGTAAAGTGCAGACCAAACGGTAATGGTGTTTTTGTCGGATTTACCGTTCATATTATCCCATTTTCTTCTGCCGACAAGCTCAAGAACTTCAAGTCCCTTTTCCTTATTCATAACACCTTCTGCATTATTTCCGTCAGAATTTATACTGCTTTCAATCGCTATATAACGGTCATAACCTTTCATATTTTCCTGATTTTCATAATAATCGGGAGTTACGATATAGTTTGTGATATACTGGAACTTGTTTGTCGCTTCTTTTTCGCCAAGAATAGCATCATTGTCGATATAATAAATCTTAAGTACACGTTTTGTTCCGTCTGTATCGGTATCGTCTGTTGCATTCACCCATTCAAGAATTGCAGATTTACCTGTGCTGTCAGCAATCATATAGTGGAAAGATGTATTGGCACTGTCGTGAAGGTCGTATTTTTTCACTAGTTCAACCGCTTCATCAACGCTACCTGCATAATCTAGAATCATACGAAGCATTGTAGTTGATGTAAGGTCGGGCTTATCGGTTGTCTGATTTGTTGCAACAACTTCATCCTTTTTTCCCTGGTAGGACATATAAATACCGCAAGCAACACCTGCTATAATCACAAGTGAAAGCAAAACTATTCCTGCTGTAAGTAAAATTTTCTTTACTCTTTTTCATATTATCGTACCTCTACTATTCCGTCTTTCTTTACGGTGATTTCCATACCGTCTTTTACATATTCCAGAAATTCATCACCAAGACAATCAATTACCGGCATTGTAACTCCGTCAACCCACACATCTGCAAGCACTGCCCCTGCAGTAGCAAGTGAATCTATGTGATTTGCAAACAGCATGCACGCAGGATTTTTACCAAGAGAACATGCACAGTAAAGCACAAGTCCGCCGGTGGTTGAGCCTATTGTCTGAGGAAGGCACAGAGCTTTTCCAATCATTGGTTTTCCGTGAATTTCCTCGTTATTCTGGTCACCACATTTTACTTTTTTGTCACCAAACTGCAGTGCCATCTGAAAAGATGCAAGCGTATTAAAGCCCTGTGTGGTTACAAGCGCTTCTGCGGTAACTTCACCTGGTGTTATAACTCTTCCCTGAAACTTTTTCATCTCTTTTCGCCTCCTGTTATAATCTTCAGAATTTCCTCGTCTCTGTAATATCTTGCACTTGTATATGTACGAAGTTTATTGGATGAAGTAATAACCGGCATCTTTTTGCACAGAGGGTTATTCATATACATAAGAGGACAGATATAAGAAAGCACAACACCCATTTTTGATAGCTTTGATGCATACTCTGTCTTCTCAAAGGCTTCTATAACCTTTGGTGCAGCTGTCAAAACTGTGGGAACGACAACCTTTTTCCTGCCTTTTTCTGAAAGTACCCTTTCAATTTCAACTGTCCACCATTTAAGCTGTTCCAATGAAAGATGAGGGCATCCGACAAAGCAAAGCGAAGGTTCTGCATTCTCATTTTTCCAGATAACCGGATAATTCTTCTGTACTCTCTCAAGCTCGGCATCGTCAATTACATATTCCTTTGCTCCGTCAACAACAAGCTTTTCACCAAGCTCTACAGCTTCAGGTGTAAGATTTTCTATATGGTAAAGTCCAACAGCACCATTTGAGGCTGTTGCAGCTCCAAAATCTTTAAGATATGATGTTGCAAAATCATCTAATTCAGTTCCTATCCATTTATCAAGTCCTACGATATAAGGAACATCTTCCATAACCTTCATACCTATAGCAGAGCCGAGAAGCTGTGCTTCAGGCTTCTTTGTTGTCTGCACCTTGACTACCCAAGTAGCCTTTCTTCCCTCGTCTGTCAAAAGTCCGAAGTACGGAACATATCCAACAATTGAACCCATAATATCTATAATACCGGAGTTTCTGTTGCATCTTGCTCCAAGTACAGAATTTGCATATACCACAGCACTTGATTCTGCCCAGGAAAGAATTTCTCCCTTTTGGGGTTTATTACCTACCTCGTCCATATAACAGGTACAGGTAAACGCATCTTTATCCATAAGTCCAAGAGTATCAAGCTGTTTTTCGTAAAAATCCTGCTTTGTATACATAAACTTATTAAAAACCAAATTCTGCAAAAAGCTTGCCGGAACATTTTTGTCAAGCGGACGAGGGTCTACGGAAAATTTCTGCTCCGAGCAAACACCTGCATCAAGAAGTTTTTGCATAAGGTCATACACTGGTGCCATAACCTTAAGTCCGAAAGATGTTACAAGATGATTATATTTAGATGTAACAGGCACAAGCTTTTCTGCTTCAAAGGCATCGCCGTACATCACTAACGTTTTCATTACTTTAGCAAGTACCTCACCCTTTTCGCCATCAAGGATTGCTTGCTGTTCTTTTGTAAGTATCATATCTTTTCTCCTTTTAGATTCTCATATCTTCATACATACATCCCACGCACCCCAGATAACTGTTCTAAGGTTACCTACCTTTGATGCGTCGCCTATAATATGAATGTGACTTCCCTTTTTAACAATGGGAGCCGGATTATATCCAATTGAAAGTATTACCGAATCAGCTTTGATATTCTTTATATTTCCGTCTTTATCTTTTACAACAACGCCATCAGAGGTGATTTCACAAAGCGATGTTTCAAGCATTACCGGAACTTTATTTGTCTTAAAGAAATCACGCAGATAGCTTGTATTAGCAAGACATATCCCCTTTGTTGTAATAAGGTCATCCTGCATTTCGACAATTGTCGGCTTTTTACCACCAAGGTAAAGCTCATATGCAATTTCACAGCCTGTAAGTCCCCCACCGACAACAACAACATTTTCTCCTACAGGTTTATTACCAAGAAGATAGTCAACTGCCTCTATCGCCATTTCAGCACCCTTTACCGGAATTTTTTTAGCTACAGCACCGGTAGCTATAATTATTTCATCTGCATCAAGTGCTTTTATATCGGTAATTTCCGTATTCATCTTAACATCAATCGGATACTTTGAAAGCTCTCTTATATACCAGGAGATAAGAGCTCTGTCCTTTTCCTTGAAAGACGGTGCAGATGCTGCAATAAATACTCCTCCAAGCTTATCGCTCTTTTCGTAAAGTGTTACGCTGTGCCCCCTTTTTGCAAGCAAAATCGCAGCTTCCATACCGCCTATACCGCCACCTATTACTGCAACTTTTTTTGACTTCTTTGCAAGCTCAACATAATACTTCTTTGATTGCATAGTTTCAGGATTAATTGCACAGCGTGCAAGTCCCATTGTATCTGTCAAATCCTGGGTGTTTGCGTGACCCTTTGAGGAGGAGAAGTTAAAGCATCCGCTATGACAACAGATACACGGCTTTATGTCGCATATTCTGTCCTCAATAACCTTTGTAACCCATTCCGGGTCCGCAAGGAACTGTCGTGCAACACCAACAGCATCAATTTTTCCCTCTGCTACAGCATCTGCACCAACCTGCATGTCCATTCTGCCTGCACAAACAACCGGTATATCCACAAATTTTTTGATATGTGCAACATCCTCAAGGTTACAGTTTTCCGGCATATACATCGGCGGATGTGCCCA
>JAFWWX010000307.1 GCA_017517985.1 Clostridia bacterium
ATGGCAGACAAAGAAAAGGATTATTCTGAGTATAAAATGGATAATCATGAGCGTTATTACTCGCTGAGAGCAAACAATCAGTATTTGAAATTCGATTACTTTTCAAATCAGGTGAGATTTGATGAGATGAAAAAAACAATTCATTTTTTCGTTGATAGCAGCAGAGAAGATTTTGCTATGCAAGATGAAATGGAAAAGAGCGATTTGCAACACGGTCGTTCCCATGACGATGATTTAACACCGCAGGATATAGCTGATTACGAAGAGAGCGATGCGGAGCAGAGAGAGAAGAATGAGCAGTACAGGGAATATTTCCGCAAAAAACACGGTATAGATTTTGATAAAAGTGAGTATATTTGTCAGAGCGAATCTGATGTACCTTTTAATAATATTTTCTGCGGCAGTAAATTTTCAATTAGTGTCGGCGAGGGGATTTTGGATTTTATTTACGCCGATTTCAACACTCCATACAAGGAAGAGCAACAGTTTGCTTATGTAATGGAATTTTTGTGGCCCAAATTAAACGAAGAACATCCTGGCGAATATCAAGAAAAGTTAAAAGAAGCAGATCAATATGCTGACATTAAAAGTGAGCCTGTAAAGGTTCTCAGCATTGAAGATGAAATATATGACGACTACATTAAATTCAAAGTTGCTATGAGCCAGATAGGAGATATAGCATATGCTTCTCTTTATTCTGCAATTTGTCCGCCAATATTCAAAATGGAATATCATAAGGGATACTCTACTATGAGGGCGTACTATCTGTATCTGAAAAATCTTCAAAAAGAGTTCTTGGATTTAATTGAGTTTTGCTTTGATGATGAATATTATCCGGAGGTTTTAGGTAAAATGAAGCCTTACGAGCGTTTTTATATATACCGAAGTCTCAATGATATCCCAGTGATATTTGACAGAAGTGAAACTTTTAAGACAACAGCATTCTATACGCACAATGATAATATTCCGGTATGGTTAACAGACAAGGGGTATCTGAAAAGAAACAGCAGGAAAATAAAAACAACTCCGGGAATAACGGAGCTTGCAGAAAAGTTCAATATTACCCCTGAGAAACTGAAGGAGGAGCTTGTAACCCCAATATATTTAGACACATACTACCATTTTTCTACTGTTGCTCAAATTCTGGAGCTTGAATTTACAAAAATGCTTGAAATGGATGTTAGCTTCCGTAAGTGTAAATGGTGCGGTAAGTATTTCATAGTTAAGGGAAACCACGGAACAAAATACTGTGACAGAGTTCCCGAAGGGAAAACACAGTCTTGTCAGAAGCTTGCTGCTCTTGATGAATATAAAAAGAAAAATGCCAATAATGAGGCAAAAAAGGTGTATGACAAATATTATAAGCGCTACCATGCAAGAATTGCTACAAGGCAGATTAAGGAGCCTGAATTCAACCAATGGAGATATAAAGCCATTACACTTCGTGACGATTGTAATGACGACAAAATAACGCTTCAGAAGTATATCGACTGGAACGAGGCATACTTCCCGAACAGAGCAAAGAAAAAATAAATATATGTGGGCATTGTTTTTGCAAAACGCATTGACAATGCCCTTTATTTTGCATCAAAAAAGCAGGTGGGGTGTAGTTACCCTACCTGCATGAGCTTTGTGCCACACAGGGCTTTTTAAGCCCTTGTACTGTGGTGATATTTTTGATTCTACTCCATTGTACCAACAATTTTGTTTATGTCACCATCCGAGCCTACGACGATGGTTTTTGTTTTGCTTGGAGCCACATATCCAAATCCGTCTATGTAAGCTTTATTTTTTTCTCCTATAATTTCATTTCGTATTTTTGTTTCCTCGTCCGTGAGGTAGCAGGTGTCCTTTGCCATGATTTCATCATTTGGATTTATGGGTTCTTCCGGATTCTTTTCCCATTTTGCATAGACAACATCAGGTTTTGTGAATTTAAATGTTGTTACCTGATTCTGCTTCGTTCTTGGATCGGTAAACCATCCCTTGAATGTGTAACCGTATTTTGTTGGTACATAACTTTCAAGGCTGATGCTTTCACTATATCTTTTTGTTATTGGCCTGATAAAGCTCCCACCGTCCGATGCGAATTGTAAGGTTACATTTCCTAAGAATCCAATTTCGCTATCGAATATAAGCTGATTTCTTCTCATTTGCCAGGGTGCCGCCGATGCTGTTAGTGTCAGCAGTATTGTTACTGCCATTGCCGTACATAATACTTTTTTCTTCATAGATTATCTTCCTTTCGATTTGTATTTACCTTTCGGCAACACAAACATACCACAGAAGTTTTGGAAAGTCTACGAAGGTTTTCGCAAAAGTCCTTTTCTTTGATTAAGGCATACCATATTTTGATATGGTCTATCTTTCAACCAAGCCGTATTTAACTTTAATTCTTTCAATCTTGTCTAACATAGGCTCAGATATAAACCACAAGAAAAATGCAGTTGAAAGAGCATGAATCAAATCAAAGGGTATTCCCATGACATAAGCAGATTGAATCATATCCCAATTTATTTTACTTTGCCACATTATAACGGAGGCTGGGTTCATAATGCCGCCGTAGATAATAAATGTTGCTAAAAAACCGAATATGCAAAGCGATACCTTTGTCTTTCGCAAGAATCCCTTTTTGAAAAGTATTCCTGCAATAAACCCAATAATACCAAATGCAAACATCTGCCACGGTGTCCACGGGCCTTGTCCAAAGAAAAAGTTTGAAACAAACCCGGTAACTGCACCTACTAAGAAACCTGTTTCACCGCCAAAGCATACCCCTGCAATTATTACGAGAGCGACAACAGGTTTGAACTGCGGAAGCATAAAGAATGCTGCCCTGCCTGCAACTGCTATTGCACATAATACGCTTATTACTATAAGTTCTCTTGCTTTCGGTTTTCTTGATTCAAATACCATACAAAACGGTATCATTGTTTCAAGAATAATCAGTAAGCTTATAAAATAATACTTTCTGTCACCCAAGAAGAAAATGCCGATATAAATTGTCAGCGGTATTAAAAGCAGTATAAGAAATGTTGCAATTAAAGTTCTTTTTGTCAGCTTTCTATCCGATTTAGGTACTTGTGTTACTTCTATTCCAATATCCTTTTGTGGAAAGAAGCAGAAACAAGCAATTACAATTTCAATTATTGCAATTATCTGCATGGTGTCAAGCCCTAAAAAGCTCACCTTTGCAAATCCTAATATATCAACATCAGTTATAAAGGATAATGATGTTAATGCGAAAAGCAAAGCAAATATACTGCCCACAATAATTCTTGCAGGTGTCAGCTTTTGTGTTTTCTTTTTTGGTGGCTTGATTTCGTTTGGTGCTTTATGCAATTCTATGTGTCGTGATTTTCGTTCTCTCTTTGGGGCATTGCCACCGCAAGCATGAATAATATCTTCTGCTAAAACTGCATCAGGAAGTCTTGTTCTTGCCATACGGTTTGCAGATGTTGTATAGAAATTCTTACCCTTGAAAAATTCTCTTGGTGTATCAATCGATGTTAACTGTCCGTCAAAGACAAGAGCACATCTATCGGCGAATTCAGCACAGAACTCTATGTCGTGCGATACCATAAGGATTGTAACGCCATTTGCTTTTAAGTCCATTAAAATGTCTGCAAATTCTTCTTTGAACTGTGCATCCATTCCTTTGGTCGGTTCATCAAGAAGCAGAATTTCAGGCTCCATAAGAAGTATCTTTGCAA
>JAFWWX010000308.1 GCA_017517985.1 Clostridia bacterium
TCAGAAATATGCTCTGGGAAATTTGCGAGTCCTGCGGTGCAAATTACAGAGAGATGATGGCAAACTCCAAGTGCCTTTCAGCAGATGTAAATACTTGCTTTGACCCCAATTTTGGCGATGCCTATGAAAAGAGAAACGCCTGCTGTATTAATCAAGGCGTATGCGTTACCAAGTTTACAGGCTCCGGCGGCAAGAGCAGTACGAACGATGCAAGCGCCGAATACTGCGCAGAGGTCAGAAAGATATTTGATGATGGAAATGTTCTCTGGCAGACAGGAGAGCTTGGCAAGGTTGATGGCGGCGGTGGCGGAACTGTTGCAAAATATATTTCAGAGCTTGATGTTGATACTATTGACGTGGGGGTTCCGGTTCTGTCAATGCACGCTCCATTTGAGGTTGTTTCAAAAATGGATGTATATATGACACACAAGGCTTTTACAGCATTCTTTATGAGAGGCTAATAAGGGCAGATTTATCTAACATTTCCGGTGATGGTTTGTAAACCACACCGGAAACCTTTTTATGTATAATATATCGCTATAAAGTGCAAACTAAAACACAGAAAATATTTTAAAAAGAAGCATAAAGGCGGTAAAAATGAATAATCAGAAAAACAGAAAAGATAAAAATGATACCAACGCAGGTACGAGTTCTGACAACGAATACGAAAAGAATAACGAAGAAAACACAGAAGACAAAAATTCAGACGAAGAAAAGTCAATGGCAGACAAAAATTCTGCCCAGTTTACAAACATCGAAGATACCGGAAGTATTACAACCAAAAACGGTGACATTTCAATTCATACAATAATAATAGCAGGGCAGGTGGAGGGACATCAGGCGCTGTCCCCGCAGGCGAAAACAACAAAGTATGAGCATATACTTCCTCAGCTTGTCGGCATTGAAGACAGAAGTGATATTGACGGACTTCTGCTTCTTCTCAACACTGTTGGAGGAGATGTTGAAGCAGGACTTGCAATTGCAGAAACCGTTGCAGGTATGTCAAAGCCCAGTGTTTCTCTTGTTCTTGGAGGCGGACATTCAATAGGAGTACCGCTTGCAACCTGTGCGGATAAATCCTTTATTGTTCCGTCAGCTACAATGACACTTCATCCTGTCCGTATGAACGGACTTGTTATAGGAGTACCGCAGTCCTTCACATATTTTGCAAAAATGCAGGACAGAATTCTGAATTTTATAGTCGCTCATTCAAAGGCAGAAAAAGAAAAGCTCCTTGAGCTTATGATGGAAACGGATGAGATAGCAACTGATGTAGGAAGCGTTATAGATGGGGAAGAGGCTGTGAAAATAGGTCTTATCGACTCTGTAGGGGGGCTTGCGGATGCTATGGAGTGCCTTAAAGGGCTTGTTCGCGAAAAGAAAAACGCAAATAATAAACAAAATGTAAATTATGAGAAATAGTGTTGACAAATAAATAAAGTAGTGATATAATCCATATGTTGACCTAAGAAAGCAGGTTGCGATATGCTCTAACGATTGGGAATTCCGGTCGCCTGCCGAGGAAAGCATTGACATAATTTTGTGTATTGCTTGCTCTGTGCTGTTTTGGTCACAGGGCAATTTTTATATATGTGTGTCAATCCTTCCGTCAACTACAATCGTGGAGTATTTCTCTACGAAATATTACAGGAGGTGAAACACAAATGCCAAGTGCAAAGATTCTCGAACAGAAGAAGGCTATGCTTGCTGAACTCGTTGAATCAATGAAGAATGCAGAAAGCGGTGTTCTTGTTAACTACTGCGGTATTACCGTTGAAGAAGACACAAAGCTTAGAAAGTCCCTTCGTGAAGCAGGTGTTGATTACAGAGTAATCAAGAATACCTACATCAGAAAGGCATCTGCAGAAGCAGGTCTTGAAGGTTTTGACAATGTTCTCGAAGGTATGACAGCTATTGCTATGTCTTCTGACGCTGTTGCTCCCGCAAAGATCCTCTGCAAGTATGCAAAGGACCACGAAAACTTCACAGTTAAAGCAGGCTTCATTGACGGCAGAGTAATTGATGTCGCAGAAGTTGAAGCTCTCGCAGCTATTCCCGGCAGAGAAGGCCTTATCGCAAAGATGCTCGGTTCTATCCAGTCCCCGCTTTATGGTCTTGCTATCGCTCTTCAGGCAATCGTCGACAAGAGTGGCGAAGCAGTTGCAGAAGCTCCCGTGGAAGCGTAATTCTGCTTTTTGGCAGTATGTTCTGCCATATGTGTGCAAAGCACAATCACAAACAATCACACCAATGTGTGTGAACTACATTAAAGGTGTATAACACCAGAAAATTTATTTAATTTGGAGGATTATTAAAATGGCTACAGAAAAGTCTCTTGCTATCCTTGAAGAAATCAAGGCTCTTACTATTCTTGAACTCGCAGATCTCGTAAAGGCAATCGAAGAAGAATTCGGTGTATCCGCAGCTCCCGTTGCAGTTGCAGCAGCTCCCGGTGCAGCAGGTGATGCTCCCGCAGCAGCAGCTGAACAGACAGAATTCAATGTTGAACTCACAGAAGCAGGCGCTTCCAAGCTCAATGTTATCAAGGTTGTTCGTGAAATCACAGGTCTTGGTCTTAAGGAAGCTAAGGATCTCGTTGAAGGCGCTCCCAAGGTTCTCAAGGAAGGCGTTTCCAAGGAAGATGCAGAAGCTCTCAAGACACAGCTTGAAGCAGCTGGTGCAAAGGTTACAATTAAGTAATCAACTTTACACAGGTAATTTAAACAGAGATAATGAGTTCGGATTTTCCGGACTCATTTCTTTTATATACAGGAAGAATATCCGGAAGAAAAAGAATTTATTCTATTAAACAACATATAACATTTTTATAGCAAAAATGCACCCCAAAGGATTCTGCTCCTTTGGAGTGCGTTTTGTACTTTTTAAGTCTTAAATGGTTTTGGGAAGGGATGTTATCATATCGGCAAGAAATTCCGCCTCTCCGATAACAAGCGGTGTTACCTTATGATTTTCAATATCATAATCAACAACCGAAACAGAGGCATTTTTTACCCAAATGTGGTCTTTCATGTTTTCGTAAGGTTCGCCTCTCCACTCACATTCAAGAGAACGGATTGGGGTTGCGTGCAGTGCAAGAAGGACGGTTTTTCCATCATTTTTCTCTGCAATTTCCCATACAGCCCTTCTTACTCTCTCGCAAAGATCCTTTACCGCCTCGCCACCTGTCGGGCAGGAGTTGTATATGTCGGTTTTCCAAAGGTCGTAGTCCGCTGCGTATGTGGCTTGTATATCTGTAAAAAGCTCATTTTCCCATTTTCCGGCACTTATCTCACGAAGTCCGGTGTCGGCAATAACTTCAAGTCCTTGTTTGGATGCAATTCTACATCCGGTATCAAGTGCTCTGCCAAGGTCGCTTGCATAGGCTACATCCAGTTTATAGTTTTTAGCAATATATTCTCCGGTTCTGTCTGCCTGCATTTTTCCAAGGTCTGTAAGTCCTCTGTCAAAAATGCCGTAGAATCGCCTTTCGTGATTTCCGAAGCTTTCGCCGTGTCGTACAAATATCATTCTTGTCATAAACAGTTCTCCTATGTATTTCCGACAATGCCGCTTTTGTGTAGGCACTATCGTATATTTGCATTTTCTGTGACTTTATTTTACCACAAAAATGATAAAAAGTCAACAAACAGAAATTAACTGCATTAGGATTTTTTGTTTATACAGAAAGACTACTTTCTTCTGCTGTGTTTCTTACGTTGTTTTTCGAGTGGCGTATCCGAAATCGGTTCTATTTCCGTATCTGTTTCTTTTGCTTCTTCTGTTGTTTTCAGTTGTGGAATGAATTTTGAGGCAAAAAATCTCCTATTCCTTCCTATTAAATAAAAATATCCGATAATAGAAAAAACAACAGCACCGATGAGATTTACTATAAGGTCCTTCATTGTGTCGGATATACCTATGTCAAGGTATCCATTTTCAATAACATAAGGTTCCTTTCCATCCGAGAAATATAATACTGTTTTTTTTATATTTTCAAGTTTAATTGGATCATTTATCCCGTCAGGGTGTAGCTTTACGGAGGAAATATCTGTCATAATCCGGTCTTTCTGCATATCAGAAAGTGTAAAGGTGTCCATGCCAAATTCAAAGAACTCCCAGAGAATACCGACTGTCATTGAAAAACTGAAGGCAACAAAAGCAACAAACAGGGGAGAAAGACTAAAGTGGAATCTTGGCGAATTATTAAGAATATCAATCATCGCAAAGCCGATAGCCGCCATAAGAAAGCCGTTGAGTGTATGAAGCATTGTATCCCACCAGGGAATTCTTGTGTAGAAATTACCAATTTCACCAAGTATCTCTGCAGCAAAGATAAAAAGAAGTATTATTGCCTGAAGTTCCGGCGTGAGTTTTACCTTGAAGGTTCTGTCCACAAAAGCGGGGATATAAAACAGTAGAAGGGTAAGAGTGCAGAGAAAAACTGAATAATAGTCACCCCGTAAAAATCGTGCAATAAGTATCCCCATAACAACAAAGGAAAGTACAGAATGAAGAACACCTTTTTTTCTTCTGCCAGTCTTTGTTTTTTCTTTCATAATAATCCTCCTTTATTGTATTAGTTGTCGTTACAATATATTTTAATATATTCAGGGGAAATTTATTCTGTTAAAAGTAGTTTCCGTATGTTACAAAACGACTTTTAATTTTGTTATGTGCTAAAATATTTTGCATTAATAATTTGATGAAAATTCTTATAAATAAATCACATTAAAATTATTGAACTGCACCACTTTGTAAGACTTTACAAAATGGTGCAGTTTGTAATAAAATAATGCTTATTATTTATTAATAGTTTTCTTCGCGGAGTTCAAAGTAGCTCTGGGGATGAGCACAAACCGGGCAAATCTCGGGAGCCTTTATACCAACCACGATGTGTCCGCAGTTACGGCATTCCCAAACCTTCACTTCACTCTTTTCAAATACCTTTGCGGTTTCAACATTTGAAAGCAGCTTTCTGTATCTTTCTTCGTGTGTCTTTTCGATTTCAGCCACCATTCTGAACTTCTGAGCAAGCTCAGTAAAGCCTTCCTTTTCAGCTGTATCGGCAAAATTCTTGTACATATCTGTCCATTCGTAGTTTTCACCTTCGGCAGCATGGAGGAGGTTTTCTGCTGTATCGCCAAGTCCGCCCAGTTCCTTAAACCACATCTTTGCGTGTTCCTTTTCATTGTCTGCAGTCTTCTGGAAGATAGCTGCAATCTGCTCAAAGCCTTCCTTTTTTGCTTTTGAAGCAAAATATGTGTACTTGTTTCTTGCCTGAGATTCGCCTGCAAATGCCGCTTCAAGATTCTTTTCGGTTTCTGTTCCTGCATACTTGTTTGTTGCCAGGATCTGTTCGAGCTTGTCACCTGTTGCCTTACACTTGGGGCATACAGCTACCTCGCCGTCCTGAACTTCAAAAATGATGCCGCACACTTTACACTTGTACTTTTTCATAATGATTCCTTTCTGTATCGTAATAAAATTTTACTTAAATAGATTTTATCACATTGTGCCAATAAATAAAGTAAAATTAATTACTTATTTGTAAAATTAATAATACTATTTGCGAAAAAACATTATCTTATACACACTATTAAAGCATACTAATGTTCTTCTATATAAATTTTTTGGGGGTAGAAGGCGAAGTTAATAGTTAGTGACGCTGGATTATATGTATTATTATTCAATGCAAATTCACGAAATATTGTATATATATGTGCTATAATATGGTATAATAATTTTGCTTATAATGGGGAAAAGGGTGATATAATATGCACGAAAAGCTGACGGAACTTATTGCATAAAAGAAATATACGGAAATCCGTCATATACTTAACGACATAAACAGTGCGGACATAGCATTGCTTCTTGAAGAATTTGAAAGAACCAATATGCTTCGTCTGTTCAGACTTTTGCCGAAGGATATAGCCTCTGAGGTTTTCACATACTTATATTCGGATTCTCAAGCCCAGCTTATAAGTGCGTTTAACGATAATGAACTTCGTGCGGTGCTTTCAGAACTTTATGTGGACGATACTGTTGACATAATCGAGGAGATGCCTGCGAGTGTTGTTACAAGGATTCTTGAAAACTCAGCCCCAGATACAAGACGCGAAATAAACGAGCTTCTTAATTACCCTTCGGAAAGCACCGGAAGTGTTATGACTACCGAATATGTTGCATTCCGTGAAAATATGGACTGTGACAGTGCTTTGAACTATCTCAGAAAGTGCGGTATAGATAAAGAAACTATTTATACCTGTTATGTTACGGACAAGAGAAAGCTTATTGGTGTTGTCACGGTAAAGGATATTCTTCTTGCAAAGGAAAATGCCTTAATAGGTGATATAATGGAAAGAAGTGTAATTTCCGTATCCGCCTATGAGGACAAGGAGACCGCCGCAAGAATGTTTGATAAATATGACTTTCTTGCACTTCCTGTTGTAGATAAGGATAACAGACTTGTTGGTATTGTTACGGTAGACGACGCTATTGATGTTATGCGATCTGAAAGCAACGAAGACTTTGAAGTGATGGCGGCTATCACTCCTACAGAAAAATCCTACTTAAAGACCGGAGTTTTTGAACTTGTATGGAAACGTATTCCGTGGCTTCTGCTCCTTATGCTTTCTTCTGTGTTCACCTCCGGAATAATAAGCTCCTTTGAAGAGGCACTTGGAGTAATGCCTGTGTTGACCGCATATATACCTATGCTTATGGGTACGGGAGGTAATGCAGGAGGTCAGTCCTCGGTTACAATAATAAGAGGACTTGCTCTTGAAGAAATAAGCGGAAAGGATATATTCAGGATTTTGTGGAAAGAATCACGGGTTGCCGTTGTTTGCTCCTGTATTCTGTCAATTGTAAACTTTGCAAAAATCGTGCTGTTTGATAAAATGCTTCTTGGGAATGACAGTATCACATATCCCGTTGCAATTTCGGTATGTTTGACACTTGCTGTAACGGTAATAGCTGCAAAGCTTATAGGTTGTTGCCTTCCGGTTGTGGCAAAGAAAATAAAACTTGACCCTGCAGTTACCGCAAGTCCGTTTATAACAACTGCAGTCGATGCAATTGCCCTTGTGGCATACTTTAAAATATCCGTAATGTTAATAGAGGGACTTATGTAAACAAATAACCAAAGGTGTGTCGCAAAATGCGACACACCTTTAAATATTCATATCAAAAGAAGAATTAAAGATCCCATTCTTCCTCTTTGTCGTTACCGATAATCTCAAATTTTACAGTAACATCTCCCACATACTTGCGAACACAGTTTTCGATTACGCTGGACTTTTTGCTGTTGCCCTTCAGCATAACAGAGACAAATGAGGGGATAGAGATTACAACGGTATCTGTCCCCAAAGAGTACGCTTTTGCATTTGAAAGAAGCGAGCCGAGAAGTTTGTCCTTTTCCTTGATTTCCTCCATAATGTCAGGGAATGCAGTTAAGGGATTTCTGCTTGCAGACACATCAGCTGTATTGGCCTTTGAAGTTTTTTTATTTTCCGTTTTGCTAAAATTCTGTTCTTCTTCATTCGACTTTGAAACAGCAGGAATGTCAGCCGGCAACGGATTGTTGTCCGGCAGATCCGGAATAAATACATCCGGGGGCGCAATGTCAAAGGGAGGAATATCTGGAATAGCATCCGGAATATCAAAATCAGTTATATAAGATTCTACGCTCGTTTGCTTCGTAATATCCGTATTATTGTTCTTGAAGTCCCTTTGTGCTTCTGCGTTATTATCTGCAGAGGCTACTGATGGCTTCACTACGGAAACTTCTGCAACAGTAATATTTCCGTTTGAAATTTTATCCTCAAGCTCGGATATCCTTGTGTTAAGTGATTCCGGAAGTGTCCATAGCTTTATATCACAAAGTCTGATAACACAAGTTTCAAGTACAGCCCTTCCTGAAAAACCGGTTTTTGTAAGTCTTGTCTGGGCATCATCAAGAATTTCAGTACTGTATATAAGACGTTCCTTTGTAAATTTCTTTGCACATTCGGAAAGTGTACTGAGAACATCGGCAGAGCCTTCAACAAACTTTTCAGGATTTCTTGTATACTTTATCATAAGCATATCTCTCACAGCATCCGCACATTCAGAGAGAAGAATACCCATATCCTTGCTTCCGTTGTATGCCTCGGAGATGACAGAAAGTGCAGTAGCACAATCATTGTCAGCTATTGCGGAAAGAAGCTTCATAACAGGGCCTCTGCCAACAACACCCAATGCTCTTGCGCACATTTCCTCAGTTACCGTATCTTCTTTTCCGACAAAAAGCTCAAGCATAGAAAGGGCATCACGCATAGCACCGCCTGCCAGCCGTGCAATAAGCATAACAGCGCCGTCAGTCATAGGAATATTTTCTGCTTTACATATATCTTTAAGCCTCTTTGCAATATTGTCCGGAGTGATTCTGTGGAAATCAAATCTTTTGCATCTTGAAAGAATTGTAGCAGGTATTTTGTTAAGCTCTGTGGTGGCA
>JAFWWX010000309.1 GCA_017517985.1 Clostridia bacterium
GAGGGCGAGCTTTTAGATATATTTGAAATAAGAGAACTGTTTTTGGAAAATAAAGAGCCGGTAGTTAAGGGATATAGCTTCAACGGTAAGCAGGAAAACTTTGATGTTTATATGAACAGCTTTTTGAAGTTTTGTATTTCAAACCTCAGCACCTGGGCAGATAATTCAACTGACAGAAGGTCGGAAAACACCTTTTCGGGAAGAAAGCAGTTTAGCTCTGCTATACCGGAAATAAAAAATATTGCTCCGAGAAGTGACTTAACTGAATAATTAGTTTAAGAGAAAATAATTTGGCAGAGTGGTTATGAAAAAGATACTGAACTCAAATACAATAAAAATTATTGCGATTGTTGCAATGACCATTGACCATATTGCGTGGTTGGTTTTTCCGGGATACAACGATGGAATTATCCCTGTTGTGTTACATATAATCGGCAGACTCACATGCCCGATTATGTGTTATTTCATAGCGGAAGGTTATCACTACACTAAAAATATAAACAAATACACACTGCGCTTATTTGCCTTTGCATTCATATCGCATTTTGCTTACATATTCGCTTCCTCAAGTTTCATTGATTGGAAATCATTTATTCCGTTTTATTACGGTGACATTTTCAATCAGACAAGTGTTATGTGGCCTCTTGCATGGGGCTTGGTAATGCTCCGTGTTGTAAACAGCGAAAAAATAAAATCAAGCATAAAAGTTATTCTTGTATTACTTATTTGCGTTATTACCTTCCCAAGTGACTGGAGCTGTATTGCAAGTCTTTGCATTATGGCTATCGGCACAAACAGAGGAAATCTCAAAAAACAGATGTTATGGATGATTTTTTATGTAGCTATTTATTCTGTTGTATATTTCTTTGCACTTGATAAACTTTACGGTATTATACAAATGGGAATTGTCTTTTCAATACCGGTTATTATGATGTATAACGGACACAGAGGTCACAGCCCCAAGATAAACAAAATTATGAAATGGCTTTTTTACATATACTATCCTTTACATCTGTTTATTATCGGTTATATTCAGTACATTAGCTGACATACGATTTGTCTAATTAAACATTTCTACTGCTCTCCTCGTGAGGGCAGTTTTCTTTTTGTAAAACCGCCGCATAATGAAAAATAGTGAAACATTAGTGAAAATTCATTTCTTTGAAAAATTTATACTCTTTCAACAGAACCATTTTTGAGTGCATTTTGCCCCTTGTACTACGGGCAGAATGCACCGATTTTTAATGGAAATTTTGCTGACGGGGTACTGTTCATTTTGTGAATTTCTATCGTCTAATTTGCCAAATTTGGATTTTACGAGCCGAAGAAGAAATGCGATGTTTGCATGCTTTTCATAGCTTTGACCGAAAATAAAAAAGCACCGTACGAACTCGAATGGACATAGTTACCCCACATCCAATCGACTTTCGTTACGGTGCTTGGTGGTTTTTCAGCTCTGAAAACAGAGTCCTGCCCCGCTTACTCGATTCAGAAAGTGGGTTCTTCTTCTCTGCAACACTAATATGTAGGTTCTTGCTGTGTTGCTCTTTTGAAAGATATGTACATTCGACTTCATACGGCGCTTGGAAGATTTTCAGCCTGTAGAGGTACTGCTCCGCTTGCACGATTTAAAGTCGCTTTATTTAATTGTGCTTATGATTATAGAACAAAGGCTCTCTTTTGTCAATGGTTAAAAAATGTATGTATCTTAATGCAATCTTAACACGAAAAAGAATGACCTAATACTCTCTTAAAGTTTAAAATAGTATAATTTAGGTGTAAAAATGATAAGGAGGTGTATTATGTCTGACCTGATTTACAAAAAAAAACGGTTATCCTCATTCCAAATCATTATTCTCGGCTTTGCTTGTGTGGTAATAATCGGTGCATTCCTTCTTATGCTTCCGATATCGTCACAAAGCGGCAACTTTACATCTTTTAGTGATGCTCTTTTCACTTCGACCTCTGCTGTTTGCGTTACAGGTCTTGTAGTTCAGGATACTGCAACATATTGGTCTGTGTTCGGTCAAAGCGTTATTCTTATCCTGATTCAAATCGGCGGGCTCGGTGTTGTAACGGTAGCAGCATCTTTTGCACTTTTATCAGGAAGAAAAATATCTTTAATGCAAAGAAGCACTATTCAGGAAACAATTGCCGCGCCTAAAATGGGTGGAATCATCAGATTGACACAGTTTATTCTTAAGATGACCTTTGCAATTGAATTTGCAGGAGCTTTAATTATGATGCCTGTGTTCTGTAAAGACTATGGTTTAAAAGGTATCGGAATGGCGGTTTTTCATTCGGTATCAGCTTTTTGCAACGCCGGATTTGATGTGATGGGTACTGAAGCAACTCCCTACGCGTCACTTACATCTTATAACGAAAATATAATAATCAATATCACAATCATATTGTTGATTATTATCGGTGGTATCGGATTTTTGACATGGGATGATATTCGTGCAAACAAGTTCAGGCTTAAACGGTACAGAATGCAGAGTAAAGTAATTCTGACATTTACAGCAATCCTTATATTTTTCCCGGCAGTTTATTTCTTTTTTGCAGAGTTTTCTGATCGCGAACTGAAAGAGAGAGTTCTGCTCTCCTTATTTCAAGCTGTTACGCCGAGAACGGCGGGCTTTAACACAGCAGACCTGACAAGCATAGGCGAAGCGGGACAAGCTATTATAATTGCGTTAATGATAATTGGCGGATCACCCGGTTCAACAGCCGGAGGTATGAAAACTACAACCGTCGCTGTTATATTTGCCAATGCTTTATCAGTTTTTCGCAGGAAAGAGTATTCGCATTTTTTTGGCAGAAGGCTTGAACAGAATGTTGTGAAAAATGCCTCGTCCATTCTGCTTTTGTACATTACTCTTTTTTGTACAGGTGGCATTATCATCAGCATAGTTGAGGATTTACCTTTACTGAAATGCCTGTTTGAAGCTGCTTCTGCTATAGGTACAGTCGGTCTTTCATTAGGAATAACAACGGAATTAGGACTTCTTTCAAGAATTATTCTGATTTTGCTCATGTTCTTTGGTCGAGTAGGTGGTCTGACACTTATTTATGCGGCTTTATCGGGTGCAAAAAGAACCCACTCAAAACTACCGCAAGAACGTATTACTGTAGGATAAGGTGATAGTTATGAAATCAATTTTATTAATAGGACTGGGACGTTTCGGCAAACACATTGCAATGGATCTTTATCGTTTAGGTCATGAAATTATGGCTATCGATGATAACGAAGAAAGAATAGACGAAATACTTCCATATGTCACAAATGCACAGATTGGCGACAGCACTAACCGTGAATTTCTCGAATCGTTAGGTGTAAAAAATTTTGACGTATGCTTTGTTGCTATAGGCAAGGATTTTCAGAGCTCTATGGAAACTACCCTAACCCTCAAAGAGTTGGGAGCGAAGTTGGTTGTTTCACGGGCATCAAGCAATGTGCATGCTAAATTCTTATTGCGTAACGGTGCCGATGAGGTAGTTTACCCTGAAAAGCAGATGGCAAAATGGGCATCAATGAGATATAGTGCTGACCATATTTTTGATTACATAGAAATAGACGATTCCCACGCTATTTTTGAAGTGTCTGTACCAAAATTTTGGTTGGGTTTGAGTATCGGTCAGATTGATATCAGAAAAAAGTATAATATAAATATAATGGGTATAAAAAAAGATGGTGTTCTCGATGTTTCAATAACTCCCGATACAATTTTGTCTGCAGACGAAACATTATTGGTAATCGGAGAATACAGACAATTACACAAATGTTTTCATATATAAATCAAGCAACAAATCAATCATGGAGGTGAGCATATATGAAGGAAGATGTATTTTTAGCATTAGCATTTATTGCAGTAATAATTTTCGGATATTTTCTGATGGTTAAACTTGATGCTTTTTTAGAAAACAACCGTAAGCACATTGAAGATAAAAAGGAAGTA
>JAFWWX010000310.1 GCA_017517985.1 Clostridia bacterium
ACTTATAAAGCGGATTAAAGATTATCTGCTTAACTTATTCAAAAAAATCAAATCTAAATTATGGAGGAAATAGCCTTATGAAAAAGAACAACAAACTCGAAAAGATTACTACTGTTTTAAGAAAAACAAAAATGGTGCTTATGGTAATGGCGGTGGTTATGTGTATGATGACGAACACCGTGCTTGCTGCAGGTGATCCGCTTTCAACAATCAATAGCTTATCGGACTTTATCTTCTCGGCCATCAAAGCCATCGGTCTTATCCTTCTCGGCTTTGGTATCGTTCAGATTGGTCTTTCACTTAAATCTCACGATGCTTCGCAGAGAGCTAACGGCTTTCTTACATTCTTCGGCGGTGTAATCATTGCGTTTGCAAAAGATATACTTGATATGATTATGTAATTGCTCTGTTATACTGCCGCCCTTTTAATAGGGTGGCAGTATCTTTCAAGGAGGTGAATACTTTTGAGCGATAATTGGATTGTTGCCAACTTGGAAAATGCCTTTGCTACTTGGAATGATAAAATGGCTGAAATATGGACTTTGGTAACAACCTCACCTGAACACTTTAAGGGTGGAACCGTTTGGTCGGTTGTAGAGGGCATTAACGGAGGACTTCAAGCTATCGGACTTGGCTTGTTAGTTCTCTTTTTTGCTATGTCCATATTCAAGAGCACGGCATCCTTCCGTGATTTTCAAAGACCTGAATATGCACTCAGGCACTTTATCCGCTTTGTAGCCGCTAAAGTTGCAATTACTTATGCAATGGATTTAATGGTGGCTCTATATACAATTTGCGGTGGTGTTGTTTCTCAGATAGCAGGTTCTTTGGGTGGTGTTGGCGGTGCATCTGTATCACTACCGGCAGCTATTGAAACTGCGGTAGAAGATGCAGGCTTTTGGGCAAGTATCCCTCTGTGGCTTGTTACAATCTTGGGAAGTCTTTTCATAACCATAATGTCATTTATTATGATAATGAGTGTTTACGGACGTTTCTTTAGGTTGTATATGTACACGGCGCTTGCTCCCGTACCACTTGCAACATTCGCCGGAGAAACAACGGCAGAAATGGGAAAACACTTTGTAAAATCTTATGTTGGTGTATGTTTGGAAGGTGCAGTAATTGTGCTTGCTTGTATAATTTTTACTGCTTTCTCAAGCTCAAGCACACCAACACTTGATACGAGCATAACAACGGTAACGATGATATGGAAATATATCGGCGAAGTTATTTTCAATATGCTTGTATTGGTTGGACTTATTAAAGGTTCAGACAGAATAATTAAAGAAATGCTTGGAACATAAGGAGGATAAAATCTATGTTTAACAATGTAATTAAAAGTAGCGACATTGATGCGGTAAACAAGCTTCAGGAGAATATTGAAATGCTTGAAAGCAGACTAACCTATATGCAATCGGTAAACGATTATTACAAAGAAAATAATACAACGCTCGGTCATCCTGAAGTGCCGATTGAAACGGCTATGGAGCTTGATAAACGAGTGAAAGACGGACAGACAACACCATATCCCGGTCAGTTCTTTACAGAGAACCGCAAAGAAATTGACAGACTAAAAGCAGTTATCGACAGAATACAGAATAACCCTGAAACTGTTTTTAAGAGTTGGGAATTTAACGGTGGCGAAGCCGTAGTCAATCTTGCGAATAATCGCCTTCAGCTCAACTTCCCGGAGAAGCCTTCGGATGAACAGATTGAGGTTCTTAAAAAGAACGGTTTTAAGTGGGCACCAACGCATAAAACTTGGCAAAGACCTCTTACACATCAGACGATGGCAACGTGCGACAAGATTGACTTTATAAAACCAAAGGACGGAAGAAAGCCTACGGATATTCAGCCGAAAGCTCCAAAAAAGAACGAGCCTGAAAGATAAGGAGGTTTTAAGCTTTGGAAATTCGTATAAACAAAGAAATTAAAGATTACCACGAAAGTCTGTTTATGGGACTTTCAATGCGACAGTTTATGTGCTCTCTCGGTGCAGTAGGAGCAGCAGTTGGTATCTATTTCGGACTTTCAAATGTTTTAGATAAAGAAACTGTGTCTTGGCTTTGTATTGTATGTGCGGCACCTCTTGCTGCAGCAGGGTTCTTCAACTATAACGGAATGAACTTTGAACAGTTTGTAGTGGCATATATTTATAGCGAATTTATCTGTTCGGGAGTTCGCACATATCAATCAGAAAACTATATTTATGAAGCTTACAAGGAGGTATTAAAGGATGTTTCTGTTCGGAAAGAAAAAACAAAAAAAGGAAAAAAGAAGAATCCCGAAAACAGTTCAGCAATCAATACCGATTGACAGATTGTATAAGGACGGAATCTTCAAATGCGGACACACTTATTCTAAAACATGGAGATTTTCTGATGTGAATTATGCAGTAGCTTCAGATGATGACCAACTCTCTATGTTTCTTGCTCATTCAGCACTTATAAACGGTCTGCCTACTGATGCGATGGCAAAGATAAGTGTGTTTAACAGACAGTTAAGCAAAGAAGTTCTTTCAAGCCTTGCAACACCAAACGGCGAAGAAAGTTACAAGGTGTATGCGGAAGAACTTGCAGAGATTTTCAGCGATAAAATGGCAGACAGTAACAACATAGTTCACGATAAGTTTATTACCATTTCTTCTGAGAAAAAGAACATTGAGGAATCGAGAACCTTCTTTACCCGTGTTGGTAATGACTTAACGGCAGACTATGCGAAATTATCTTCTAAAACTACGGAGCTTGGATATAAAGAAAGGCTTCGTATTTTTTATGACTTCTTCCGTAATGGAGATTCAGGAGAATTTGAGTTCGATATGAAAAAAGCTATGGCAAAAGGCAAGCATTTCAAAGATAAGATTTGCCCGGACAGTATCGAGTTTAAAAGCGACCATATTCGTATGGGAGAAAAGTTTGCAAGAGTTATATTCTTAAAAGAGTATCCGTCATTCTTGAAAGACAGTATGCTTTCAGAATTGACGGATTTTTCACGCAGTATGATGTTATCTGTGGATATTCAGCCAATCGCAACAGATGATGCGGTTAAGCAGGTTCAGAAAAAGCTCCTTGCTATTGAAACTGACATCACCAAATGGCAACAGAAACAGAATATGAATAACAACTTTTCAGCAAATATCCCGTATGAAATGGAACAGATGCGAAAAGAAATCAAAGAGTTCTTGGATGACTTAACTACTCGTGACCAACGAATGATGTTCGTTACGGTCACTTTAGTTCATGTGGCAGATTCTCTTGATGAACTGAACAACGATACGGAAACACTACTTTCTATCGGCAGAAAGCACCTTTGTAACTTTGCAATACTCAGGTATCAGCAAGAGGACGGTTTTAATACTGTTCTTCCGTATGGACTTATGAAGATTAAGGCGGTAAGAACTCTTACAACCGAAAGTACGGCAGTATTGATGCCGTATAAGACACAAGAAATAATTGATCCGGGCGGATTGTACTACGGTATCAATGCAATATCACATAATCTGCTTATGTGCAACCGAAAGTTACTCCTTAACGGTAACGGGTTTGTACTTGGTGTATCAGGTTCAGGTAAATCCTTTGCATCAAAGCTTGAGATAGCTTTGGCCGCAATATTCTCTAAAGACGATATTATCGTAATTGATCCTGAGCGTGAGTATGCTCCGCTTATAAAGAACTTGGGCGGTGAAAACATCAAGCTCTCTGTATCA
>JAFWWX010000311.1 GCA_017517985.1 Clostridia bacterium
ATATCACCTATCTGAATCTGCGGTGCATTTATAAACTTGTCCTCATCAACAGTTATTTCAAGGTCACCACTTGAATATATATCGTCATCCCCCTGTATAACCTGTTTAGCAGACGAATTAAATGCTCGTATCCCACGAAAACGCTTTATAAGGGTTGCGCTTTCAACAAGCTTTTCACGCATCGGAAAGTTGTCAGAATAAAATTTATCAAAGCTTTCGGTAAAGCTTCCGTTTGCAAGTGTCTCAATGGTAAATTCCGGTGCCGGTTCAAGTGTCCTCTTTTCATATTCGGAATATGTAGGCTTATTTTTGCTTGTTATATGCAGTGTTACCATTACACACATAACTATTATAAACAATACGAAAACCGAGCAGTAAATAACATTTACTGTCTTTCTTGCAAACATTTCTCTCTCAGCATCAGAATTAATTGTTATTCCAAGTTTTTCCGCAGTCTTATTTACGCATTTCGGAAAGGCCTCCGGAGTAACTGATATATTTTTTTCTCTGCCGGCCCCCATGCTTGTTTCCGGCTGTTCAGATAATTTATACGACCGTGCTGTCACCGGAGTCTTCATTTTGCACTGGGAATTATGTAATGGGTCCATCGATGCATTTTCACGCTCAACAGAGTACCTGCTGTCATTATCCATAACTATGTCATCTCCATAACATTTATATTTGAGCCTACCCTTTTAGAAAAGTATCTTATTTCTGATTATTCTGTAGGCATCATTTTCGGAAATAATTCCGGCATCCGTTACCGCACGCATTATTAGTTCGGGGTTAAGGTAGCTATCCGCACGAGCATCAAGCACCGTAAAAATTACTGTCTGCTCGTCCTGTGCCTGTACTTTTATATCCTGTATCTGCCCCGAAATAAGCACCTGCTTTTCGCCGCCTTTTGTTTTTTTCAGCACAGATATTTCACCTGCAAACAGCTTTTCAAGCTTTTCTGAAATTGACGACTTTGATATATAGATTGTATAGCTTGCACCGGTAATGTTGCGAAGCTTACCCTCCACCTTTTCCACATTTTTTATTTCAATATGCTCCGGCATCTGCATTTTTAGAATATCTCTGAATTTTTCCGCTGTCAGATTCTCATCGGCAACACCAATATCAACTATTTCATTCTCCCCCTCCATTCCAACAGAAAGCGGAAGCGCAAATACTATTTTCGGATGAGGATTGAAGCCCTCGGAAAATTTCAGCTTCACACCCGCTCTGTTCAATGCGCGGATGAAAGCGTGATTTAAGTCAAGATGAGATATATATACCAGCACATTATCCTTTGAAAAAGTAACTCTAAAATTCGGCATATCTTTAACCATTCCTTTCCGGATAAATACATTTAGTCATTATATATTTTACCATATCATTTGAAATAAATAATTACTAACCTTTAAACGAATAACAAATTCCGACAATTGACACTACTTATACAAATAGCTTTTTCTACTTGTCTTTTGTGTTATTTTTCAAACAATTCTTGACAACAGTCACCAAAAGTATTAAAATGTCAGTATAAACTTGATAAAGAAAGGCAATGAAAATGACTCCTTATAATTACACTCTGCTATGTGATTTTTATGAACTTACAATGGCAAACGGTTATTTCCTCTCCGGCAAAGGCGATGAAATTGTTTATTTTGATGTTTTTTTCAGAAGAATCCCCGACGGTGGAGGCTTTGCAATTGCCGCAGGCCTTGACCAGATAATTGATTACATAGAAAACCTGAAGTTTACCGATGAGGACATAGAGTTTCTGCGTTCAAAGAACATATTCGGCGAGGACTTTCTCCAATATCTCAAAGCCTTCAAATTTACAGGCGATATTTTTGCAGTACCCGAAGGTACGCCCATATTCCCCAACGAGCCTGTTCTAACGGTAAGAGCACCTGCTATCCAAGCGCAGTTCATTGAAACCTATGTACTTCTTTGCATAAATCACCAGTCCCTTATTGCGACAAAGGCAAACAGAATTGTCAGAGCTGCACAGGGTAGAGCCGTCGCGGAATTTGGTTCAAGACGTGCTCAGGGGGCAGACGGTGCTATGCTTGGTGCAAGGGCAGCATATATCGGTGGCTGTGGCTCTACAGCCTGCACAATATCCGACAGAGAGTTCGGTGTTCCCTCCTCCGGAACTATGGCGCACTCCTGGGTTCAGATGTTTGACAATGAATATGACGCCTTCAGGACCTACTGCGAAATATATCCCAACAATGCAACACTTCTTATTGACACATATGATGTTTTAGGTAGCGGTGTTCCTAATGCCATAAGGGCATTTAAGGAGGTACTTATCCCAAAGGGTATAAAATCTTTCGGTGTACGACTTGACTCCGGCGACATCACATATCTTACAAAGAAAATCAGAAAGATGCTTGACGAAGCTGGTCTTGTCCAGTGCAAAATTATTGTATCAAACTCCCTTGATGAAATTATTATACGTGATATTATCCATCAGGGCGCAAAGGTTGATGCCTTTGGCGTAGGTGAAAGACTTATCACAGCCAAAAGCGACCCTGTTTTCGGAGGAGTCTACAAGCTTGTTGCAAAAGAAAAAGATGATGGTACAATTCAGCCGAAAATAAAAATTTCGGAAAATGCAATAAAGATTACAAATCCTCATTTCAAAAAGCTTTACAGAATATATGACAAAACAAGCAACGAAGCAGTAGCGGATATGCTATGTGTACATGACGAGATAATTGACGACACAAAGCCCTTGGAAATCTTTGACCCGGACAACACCTGGAAGAAAAAGACGCTTACAAACTTCTATGCAAAGGAAATGCTTGTTCAGATATTCAAGGACGGCAAATGCGTATATAACCGCCCCTCTCTTGATGAAATTAGAGACTACTGCCGTGACAGAGTGGCATTCCTCTGGGATGAGGTTAAGAGATTTGAAAATCCCCACAAGTACTATGTGGACCTCTCCGCAAAGCTCTGGGATATAAAGATGAAGCTTCTTTCCGAAAAGCGCGGAAAATAAGCCGTATCTGCCAATATAACGAATATGCACAAGCCCGTAAATAAACGGGCTTGTGCATAATTTTTTGTTTATGGAGTTTTTGGGCTTTGCGTGTTTTGTAAATAAATGCTATTTTAATAAAAAGTTTATACAGAGTATTTTCATTTACCTCTTTTTATATTTAGTATAGCATATTGCTTTAGTCATTTTATCTGTTCTGTCCACTTCTAAAATAACCACAGTTTTTAGGTGACGTTGCCGAAACAGACCTTCCATTTGTAGGGCATCCCGGACATCCGCAATATTTAACACCGCCTTTTGTGTACATAAAAGCGCAAGCTGCACAATATACAGTTGCCATATGCTCACCTCCTTTTTTGTTGCATAAAAATCACTATGTAAAGTTCCATTGAAATATTATGTAGTAATAATTAAATGATTTTGTTTAAACCAACAAATCTTTTTGCCATAAATTTGTCTTTTGCACACATTCCGGTTACAAGCACAGGTACAATGAATAATCCCATAGCACAGTATACAAATATCATTATACCACCATTTGCTTTTTTCCCTCTGCTTTTAACAACACTAAGTGTGTTATTTATAAAGTTTATAAACCCCGCAATAATTCCAAGAATCAATGCTGCCGAAACAACAACACCCATCACATCTGCAGAATCTTTAATTGCCGAAATTGCCAAAAAAGCAGCACAAACCACCCAAATGATAAGCCATATGTTTCTTCTTTTTTTTACTGCCTTTGTTGCAGCAAAAATCTGCTCGTCAGAAGCAGTTGCCGCCCACTCGTTTAATGCAATATATTCTTTTTTTGCCATAGTACATTTACCTTCCTTAGTATTTTATTATTACATAGTGATTTCTTACTGATTATTACTTTTGAAAAGACTTTCGTATTTTGCAATTACTTTACTGTTTATAACACCTATCTCGTGGTCACGGTTATATACATATCGTCCAATCTCTTTTTGCAAAGATGTAATTCTTGCGTCAATTTCCTTTTTCTGAGAAAAACTAAAAAAACCAAGATTACTTTTCTTTGCCTGTAGTGATTCTATTTCATTGTTTAATTTTTCGAGTTTACCATCAACCGCGGTGTTCAAAAGTTCGACATGCCATTTCCAACGAGTTATTCTTTGCTTGGCTAAATCGTAATCGCTATCAAGTTTTTCAAGAGTTCTTTCATTCGGGTCTCCTTTTATTTTAATTTCATATATCTCGTTAAATTTATCTTCGTAGTCATAAAACGCATACCTTCCGCTAATATCTCTGTATTCCTCTATAAATCCTAGAGCATATTTGAATATTTCTTCAGGACATCTGTCGATGTGCTTAATTTTTGTAAATATTGCTAGGTCCCACAGAGTTTCAAGTGCATCCTCAAACGGAACAGCTAGTTCACAAATAATACAGTTGATTTCATCATTCAGATCTTGCTCATCAGCACTGTTTGCAAGTTCGATCTTCTTATCATTTATTTCTTCAATCAACTCGCGCAGCATAAACAACATATAATCAGGATATTCTTTACAGCAAAATTTGCAAATTTCATAGTATTCATCAGTCTCACCATTCTCGAACCCTACATCAATGCATATCGAAAGATCGTCCATAATATCCTGCTCATAAAGAAAATCGTCTTCGAGAATTGCATACCATGCATGTGAAAATGCCCTGTACATATAGGCAAGTGCATCATAAGGGCTTATTTCCCACGCCTCATTTGCTATGTTAAAAGCTTTTGCGTAATTTCTATTTCTATATTCGCTTGATGCAATTTCCAACATTTCTTTTACTTTTTTATCTCTTTCACTCAAAATAATCGCCCCTTTTCTTTCGTAAAATACTTCCTCGTTTAAATTATCCCGAACTGGGATAATTTTATTATACCATTGTGGGATAATATTGTCAAGGGGGGATTTTATGCGACTTAAAGAATTGAGAAAGGAACGGGGAATTTCTCAGGTAAAATTGGCAATTGATTTATATACCAATCAAAATACAATAAGCAGGTATGAAACCGGTGAAAGAGAACCGGGGATAGCAGAACTTATACAGATAGCGAATTATTTTAATGTATCTATTGATTATCTGGTCGGGAGAAGTAACAAACGAAATTTAGATTAATTAAACCATTTTATTTCAGACTTTTGCCATTTGGTGATTTAATTTCAATTCCGCCTCCCACACTACAGATACATTTCACATTTCGAATCAATATTTCTCGTGTAAAGCACATTTTACAAAGCCGTAAGGATTTATACCAAAAAAGCAAAAGAGGTACCAAAGGTACCTCTTTTGCTTTTTTGGTGCGGGCGAAGGGACTTGAACCCCCACATCGTAGATACCAGATTCTAAGTCTGGCGCGTCTGCCAATTCCGCCACGCCCGCATATTGCACTGTCCTTTAACAGCCTTGTTATTATATCACCTTTGCCAATAAAAGTCAATACCAAATTTCAAAAAGATATATAAAAACAAAACTGACCGCGCAAGGCGGTCATTTTTCATAAATCATCTGCGTCTTGAACAGGCACTTCGTATCTGTCTGCCGGCTGACCTGTGTAGCTACCAAGGACATCGGTAAATACAGGACCGCCGTATATTGATTCCGGATGTTCCTTCGCATATTTCTTTTCTTCTTCCGAAACGCTTCCGCCCGGCTGTACTTCGGGTATTTTTCTGTACGGAACTTCTATCTGTACCTGCTTCTTTTTCTTATCCATCACACATCATTCCTTAAAATAAAATATACTGCCGGCATTTACACCGACAGTATTATTTTTTGTGTTTTTTTGTTTTATATTCCGGAAGTTATTTCATAATTTAAAAAGATTTTCTCTGGAATTTTCATTTATTAAGTGCGTTTTTAAGAAATTCTCTTGTTCTCTCATTCTTCGGGTTTTCAAGCACTTCTTCAGGTCGACCCTCTTCAATAATTCTTCCCTCGTCCATAAAGACAATTCTTGATGCCGCATCCCTTGCAAAGTTCATTTCGTGGGTTACTATAATCATTGTCATATGCTCGCTCGCAAGTTTTCTTATAACTGCAAGCACCTCACCGGTGAGCTCCGGATCAAGTGCACTTGTAGGCTCGTCAAAGCATAATATATCCGGATTCAATGCAAGTGCCCTTGCGATTGCAACCCTCTGTTGCTGACCGCCGGAAAGCTGGCAGGGGTAATTGTTCATTTTATCTGCAAGACCCACTCTAGCAAGTATACTTTTAGCCTCATTTTCAACGCCGTCTTCAAAAACTTTAAGCTTATCCTTTTCAAGTACTTTCATTGCAAGCATAACATTTTCAAGCGCAGTATACTGCGGAAAAAGATTAAAATTTTGGAATACCATACCCAGCTTTAATCTGTTCTCGCGGGAAATTGACTTCCCATTTTTCTTTCCCTTTTCAACTTCGGAGTCAAACAAAACTGTACCGTCAACGGTAATCTTTCCTTCTTCTGGGATTTCAAGAAAATTGAGACAACGCAAAAGCGTTGTTTTTCCGTTTCCAGAAGAACCTATTATTGCTATTACATCCCCCTCGTTTACTTCAAGGTTTATGTCTTTGAGGATGTGAGCATCGCCAAAGCTTTTTGATAAGTGCTTTATTTCAAGCAGTGCCATTGTGCATATCCTCCTTATACCTTATAGTAGTCAAGTTTCTTTTCAATTCTATTGAAAAGAATTGTAAGTATACCACAAACCGCAAGATAGAATACCCCTGAATAGAACAACGGCCACAAGAGTCCTTCACTGATAAATCTCTTTGCAATCCAAGTAATTTCAATTACGGTAATTGTGTTTGCAAGTGCCGTGTCCTTGACAAGTGTTAAAAATTCATTGCTCATAGGAGGAAGTATGTTCTTAACGACCTGCATAAGCACTATTTTGAAGAACACCTGAACTTTCGTAAGTCCAAGTACCTTCCCCGCTTCATACTGTCCTTTGGGAATGGATTCAATACCGCCTCGGAAGATTTCCGAGAAATAACAAGCGTAATTAATTACAAATGCGATAAGAGCCGCCGTAAAATTATTCAAAGCCTTAAAGCCAAGAAGTCCCGGCCCAAAGAAAAACAGCATAAGCTGCAGCATCAGAGGCGTTCCTCTTATAACCCATACGAACACCTTAATTGGCATCTTTATAATTTTTATTTTACATATTGCTCCAAGCGAAATAACCAGTCCCAACGGTAATGCAAACAGTAAGGTTAATACAAAAAGCATCAATGTTGTACCAAGTCCCAAGAAAAGGTCGTGTGTAACCTTACCAAACCCGGATTTTGGTTTTTGAACAGCAACCACCTTGTTTGTTGTTTCTTCTTTCACGACTTCAACATCTGGTCTATGCTCATGAAAACCTATATCTCCAATATACATTTTCTCGGAAAGTCCCGCCATTTGCTTGACATTGTAATATCCGAAAGGATATATGTACATTTGTTCAACTTCACCGCTCTTATATTCTTTGAATTTTTCAAGATTAAAAACAGCTGTGGTCCAGCCCCCGGACACTGTTTTTTCCTCAGATTTTACCGCGTGTGAAACTACTGTCTTGTCTCTTCCGACAACAAGCACAATAACTATTTTATCCTTTTTGACTATTTTCCCTTCCGGAGCCACATACTTATACTTTACAGATACATAATTTGAATCCATAAGAACGTCTTTTGGGAAATCCCCTGCTGAAACATCCATATATATTCGTTCAAACTTACTGTCTGTATAATTATGTATGATTTCTACAGCATCTCTTCCGTCAACCTTCACCCCGGTGTTTACAACAGGTGAATCACCACCAAAAATACCGCAATATGCTTGGTTTGCGTTCACCGAAAACTCCACTTCGACATTATCTGATTCATCCGCAATTCCGGCATTTTCATTCGTTACAATATCTTCAGTGTTTTCTCCAATCATCTCTGTCGGCGGTGTGTTCTCTGCTGTTGAAGTTTCGCCTTCCAAAACTGCTTCCTGCACATCTTCTGTTGGACTTTCAATTATTTCTTGTGCCTTTTCCGTTAATTCCTGCGCGGTGACATTTTTATTATTCACAAACATAAATGCCATCATACAGCCAAATAACATAATAGCAAATTTCTTCTTCATCAGACGTTCACCTCCCGCAAATCAAACTTTCTGTCTAATTGTATATGTTTTTTAACTATGTTTTTTAACAAAACTATCACCATATAATTTTCTTATACCGATTAAAAAGGCAGACACTGAGTTCTGCCTTTTACGTCAATCTATTATTAAGGTTTCCATTTGGAAACATCAAAAACTTTTACAGCTCGGTTCCATCATTAAAACGCAAGGTTAAGATCATACTTTTCTGCAAGGGCGGGAAGAGTTCCGTCTGCATTAAGTTCAGCCATAATTTCATTTACCTTTTCGCAAAGTGTAGAGCCCTTTCTGAAGCCAATACCGTATTCTTCTGTTGTAAGTTCGAGAGAATAATCGAGAGAATCAAAATCTGTTCCGTCTGCTGTCATAGATTTTGCCATTGTAATATCAATTACACACGCATCAGCCTGACCGCTGAGAACTGTTGTAAGTGCTGTGGACTGAAGGTCTACTGCTGTGTAGTTTGCATCAAGCCCATTACCCTTGATTGCCTCTTCACCTGCACTGCCTGCTTCTGCTACAAACTTGAGTTCCTTAAGGCTTTCAATGTCTTCGTAGTCATCAATAATGTCGTCCTTCATTACAACTACCTGCGCATTCTTTACATATGCATCGGAGCAGGATGTGTTTGCAAGAACTTCATCAGAAATTGTCATACCGTTCCAAATACAGTCAATTGTATTTGCACTGAGTGTAATAAATTTTGTATCCCAGTTAATTTCAACAAATTCCGGTTCAACTCCGAGCTTCGCACATACTGCTTCTGCAAATTCTGTATCAAAGCCGGTAAGCTTACCTTCTTCATCAAAAAAGTTCATAGGAGCGTAATTTGTGTAACCAATTACGAGCTTTCCTGCATCCTTTATTTTCTTAAAATCTCCTTCTGCTTCTTTTTCCTCTTCCTTTGTTTCTTCCTTATCTTCTACCTTAACTTCTTCATTAACATCCGCCTTATCTGCAAGCTCTGATCCTTTATCGTCGTCTGTTTTTCCTTTTTCTGTTTCTCCACATGCGAACATAGATGTAGCCGCAAGAACTGCTGTAAGTGTGAGTGCGAGAATTTTTGTAAATTTCATTGTTGTTTCCTCCATATAATTGTTTCTTTACCACTTTAGCGTGGTAAATAGATAAAGATTAAGTACGACCATTATACTCCACCGTTTCTGTTTTGTCAAGTAGATTCCACCCTTTTTACATTTTATTAACACAATTATATTCAGCGCCGTCTTCTTATATTGGAATATAAATGTATATTTTTTACACCTGCAAGAAAAAATAACATGAAAACAAACACCTGAGAGGTTTTTATGCACAGCGAAAAGGATTTTTACGCATTAAATGAGATTGCAAAGGCAGTTTGTAAAGAGCTTCCGGCAACTGAGCTTATTCCCTACCGTCGTTTTATACGGCAATTAAAATCTAATTTCAGAGAATTATGCACTATAAAAAAGAACCTATCAAAGCTTTACGGTACGGACAAAGAGATTCCTCCTGTTCTTCTTTGGCTGATAGACAACTTTTATCTTCTGGAAAGTGAATACAAGGTCTGCGAAAAAGAGCTCTCTTTCAAACATAGAATCTCATCCATTAACGTAACATCCAGAATAAGTACTGTCTTTTGCAGATTTTTCAGTTATGCGGATTTTCCCCTTTCTGGAGAAGCAATCGGTATTATTCTTTCAAGTCTTGATAAGAGCTACGGTCTTACACTTGATGAATATTTCCTCGCCCCTTTTCTTTCAAGACTTTCAGTTATTTCATCCTGTAAGAAACTTTTGTCAGACTACTATCGCAAAAAAATATCTTGCACACTTTCACCTTCAAAGGAAGAAAAATATGCACAGGCTTTCGGAAAGCTTATAGAATCTCTCAGATGCATTTCAACACATAATTTTGACACGGATATATTAAACTGCAGTATTGCAAGGAAACTCTCTGAGGATCCGTCGGAAGATTATACAAAAATGACGGACAGTTCAAAGATAATGTATCTTTATAAACTATCGGAAAAAGCAAAAAAAATGAAGATGCCGGAACAGGAACTTGCCACGCAAATTATAGCCTGTGCAAAGTCCGGAACAGAATGCAGAAAACGCCACATTGGTTATTTTCTTTTTGAGTTTGAGCGATATCCGAAGCTCCTCTACTTTCTTTTTGTTATCGGGATTCCGGTTATTGTCACAGTAGCTCTCTTGTTTTTTTCTCCTTTATTTGTTTTTGCTTTCTTTCCGCTGTGGCAGGCATTCAAAGAAATCTGCGATTTTGTATTTTCAAGATTTATTAAATCCACTCAATTACCCAGAATGGAGCTTGCGGAAATCCCGGATGATGCCGCAACACTTGTGGTCATCACTTCGCTTTTGTCCGGCGAGAACAACGATTGTGTACTTTTTGACAAGCTTGAACTTATCTTCAGAGCCAACAGCGAAAAAAATGTTTATTTCGGGGTGCTTGCAGATATTAAAGACAGTAAAACTGCAAAAGCTCCCGGCGATGAGGAAATTATTAGCTACGCATATGGAAGAATCAATTCTCTGTGCACCAAATATGGAAAGAAATTTATTCTTTTTGAACGTAGGCGAAGCTATTCAAAAAGCGAAGAAGTCTTTATGGGCTGGGAAAGAAAGAGGGGTGCTGTAAACGAACTTGTAATGTATCTTCGGGGAAAGGAAACTACTTTCAGCGACCGTTCAAAAGCTCTCGCCGCGGAAACACTGCAAAACACCAGTATAAAATATGTCATAACCCTTGATTCTGACACAAATCTTGGTCTCGGTGCTGTCAAGAATATGTGCAGTGCTATGCTACACCCCCTGGCCAAACCGGTAATTGACAGAAACCTTGGTATTGTCACTTGCGGACACGGAATTATGCAACCCAGATGCGTACCCGAACTACTTTCTGCGGGCTCTACGCCTTTTTCACGGATGATGTGCGGTGAGGGGGGGAGCAACGTTTATTCATACGCTGCCTTTGATGTTTACCAGAGCATATTTAAAGAGGGAACCTTCTGCGGCAAAGGAATATTTGATGTGGACGCCTTTTACGAGGTAATTATAAAAAACAACACCTTTCCGGAGGACAGAATCCTTAGTCACGACACCCTTGAAGGAGCAAAACTCCGAAGTGCATTACTCTCTGACCTTGAACTTACCGACAGCTTTCCAAGGCATCAACTTTCATATTTAAAAAGACTTCACAGATGGATAAGAGGCGACATACAAAATCTTGCATTTCTTTTTTCTGAAATAATTTTTTCAAAAAAAGACAAGCGTAGAAATAATATAAGCCCGCTCTCAAAATTTAAAATTTTTGACAACACCCGATGTGCTCTTGTTCCATTATGCTCATTTATCTGTATTTATATTGCCATTCTATCCGGTGGTATTACGGGTGTACTTCTTGTTACTGCTGCTCTTTTCTATATAACAGTACCGTTCATATTATCTCTTATATCTCAGATTATGTCCTTTGCAATAATCGGATTTACAAGACGCTTTTTTTCCAAAGGTGTAACAACAAGCTTATGGCAAAGCCTTGCAGGAATGATATTTACACTGGCAATGCTTCCGATGCTTGCCTATACCTCATTTGATGCTATATGCAAAAGCATTTACAGAAGTCTTGTATCCAAAAAGAAGCTCCTTGAATGGCAGACAGCAGCAGGCAGTGACAAATCCAGAACAGGGCTTTTACTTTATGTTCATAAAAATATGTTTTCTGCCTTTGCAGGGTTTCTGCTCTTTGTTTTTGCACCTGCTGGTTTTTTAAGAGCAATTTCAATTCTGTGGTTTGCCTTTCCTGTAATTGCTTATCACACCTGCTCTGACAAACACAAAAAGGAGTTGGAGCAGAGTGACAAATATTGTGATAAATCACGGAAATATGCTTACGATATATGGAATTATTTTAAGGATACTGTAAAACAATCCGATAACCATCTTCCTCCTGACAACATCCAGCTCACTCCCAAGAAGGCGGTTGCACACAGAACCTCACCCACAAACATAGGACTTTATCTTTTATCTGTTCTTTGTGCAAGAGACTTCGGTTTTATAGATACCTCAGAGCTTGAAAAAAGGCTTTGTGTAACTGTGTCCACCGTTGAAAAACTTGAAAAATTCAAAGGGCACCTGTATAACTGGTACGACACAGAAACACTGTCCGTTCTTCCACCCAAGTATATTTCAACGGTTGACAGCGGTAACTTTACCGCCTGCCTTATAACACTCAGAATGGGACTGCGTGATTATGTCAACGAATCCACTTCCCTACTTGAGCTAATAAAAAGGATTGAAGCAATTGAAAACAGCATCGAATATGATTTTTTGTACAACAGAGAGAGAGAGCTTTTTTCTCTAGGGGCGGAAATATACAACAACGGAAATTACACTGTCAAAAGCGGTTGCTACGACCTTATGATGAGTGAAGCAAGAACAATAAGCTATATCCAGTGTGCAAAGAGACTTGTACCCAAAAGTCACTGGACACGCCTTTCAAGGGCACTTATCACAAAAGACGGATATATAGGACTTTCCTCCTGGAATGGTACTGCTTTTGAATACTTTATGCCTCCGATATTCCTTCCTGTATTTAAACGTTCAATATACGGCGAGGCAATGCTGTTCGCGTTAAGAGAGCAATCAAAAAGGAAAGCAACACGAAAGGGCAAAGAAATATTCGGAATATCCGAAAGCGGATATTTTTCCTTTGACTCACAAATGAACTACCATTACAAAGCTTTTGGTATTTCCTCGCTCGCGCTGAAGGCAGGTCTTGAAAAGGAATTTGTTATATCTCCATATTCATCGTTCCTTTCGCTTTGTATAAATAAGAAAAAGGCTTTTCAAAATCTTGATACAATGTCGGAAATCGGATTATACGGAAAATACGGACTTTATGAAGCAATAGATTTTACAAAGGACAGAAGCTCAGAGAACGGTGCTATTGTTAAAAGCTATATGTCACATCATTTGGGAATGAGCCTTTGTGCTCTTTGCAACACTGCCTTTGATAACATTCTGCAAAAGCGTTTTATGAGCGACAGTGCTATGAACTGTGCAGCGGAGCTTCTCAAGGAGCGTATTCCTGTAAATGCAATTATACGGAAAATCCCGAAAAGCAAATAACTCCCGCAAATCCGTACTTGACAGGTACATCATTGCCTTTATACGCTCGGAAAGCAATGTAAATTAACAAAATTTAACTTTATATTTTATATTAAGTATAATATAATTGTTTTGTATTATTTTTTGCACGTTCTCAGAAAGGAAAATACGGATATGACAAGAATTAATATAGCTGACGGTATAAATCTTTCAATTATTCAGTCAGATAAATTCAAGACAAATCACATTAAGATAAATTTTACACTTCCCCTTTGCAAAAAAACAACTCCCCTTGCATCTTTGCTCCCGTCTGTTTTAAGACGAGGATGTGAAAAATATCCCTCTCTTATACAGTTAAACCGCAGACTTGAGTATCTTTATTCTACAGGACTTGGCGGTGCAAGCGGAAAATGCGGTGAAAATGAAACTGTTACCTTTGATGCAAGCTTTCTGAGAAATGAATTTATTCCCGACGGTACAGACCTTCTTTCTCTGGTATGCGATATGATGGCAGATTTCATCTTTGCACCATATCTTGTCAACGGCAAATTCTGCAAGGAATATGTTGAAAGTGAAAAAATAAATCTTATCGACAGAATAAATGCTGAAATCAATAATAAGGGAGCTTATGCCATAAAACGTCTTTTTGATATTATGTGCGAAGATAAGGCCTACTCTGTTTCCCATCTCGGTACTGTTGAAAGTGTATCCGCAATTAACACAAAGGCTCTTACCGATTTTTATTTTGGGGATTTCGCAAAGGCTCCTGTTGAAATATTCTTTGTGGGTGTCTGCAACGAAAAGGAACTTACCGATAAAATTCGTGAAAGATTCTCGCCTTTTGCTAGAAAATCAACGGAATATGCAAAGGATATGGTAAAACAAACTGTCTCAAGGCTAAGGAGAGTTGTTGAAGAGATGCCGGTAAATCAGGGAAAACTGACAATGGGCTTTAGAACAGGTGCTTGCACTGCACTGAACAATAACGAAAACTTTTTAGTATTTAACGAAATTTTCGGTTCTTCTCCTACAAGCAAACTTTTTGAAAATGTCCGTGAAAAGCTCAGTCTTTGCTACTACTGCTCCTCTAGATACGTTGCAACTAAGGGAATTATGTATATTGCAAGCGGTGTTAAGGTTGGCGATGAAACAGCGGCAGAGGAAGAAATTCTCCGCCAGCTTGATTCAATGAAGGCCGGTGACTTTTCGGAAAATGACATTGCAGTTGCAAAGATGTCCCTTGAAAACAGCTATATGAGTTGCTATGACAATGCTGACAGACTTGCATCGTGGTATCTTACAAGAATAATTTCCGGTGCGGAAAATGCAAGCATTGAAAATGTTATAAATAAAATCAAGAATGTAACAAAAGAAAACATTATTGCCATTGCAAATACTGTTATTCCCGACACCGTATATTTTCTCAAGGGAACAAACCTTGATACTGTAGACGGTAATGAGGCTGATGAATAATAAAGGGAGGGTAATGTATGAGCTTTGAAATATTTGAAAACAAACAAATAGATGAAAAATATTATTATAAGAAACACAAAAGCGGACTTGATGTTTATGTCATTCCCAAAAATCACGGAACGAGCTACGCCGTATTCGGAACAAAATTCGGCTCAATAGACAATCATTTCCGCTTAAACGGTGAGGAAATAACCGTACCCGACGGTATTGCACACTTTCTTGAACACAAAATGTTTGAAAATGAAGATGGCGTTGATACCTTTAAAAAGTATGCAAAATACGGGGCAAGCGCAAATGCTTACACAAGCTCTGATATAACTGTATATCTTTTCTCCGCAACAGCAAATATGACGGAAAATCTTGAAATTCTGCTGGACTTTGTTTCCCACCCCTATTTCACCAAGGAAACTGTTGACAAGGAACAGGGAATCATCGGTCAGGAAATCAGAATGTACGATGACAACCCCAACTGGAGACTATACTTCAATATGCTCCGCGCAATGTACAAGAATCACCCTGTGAACATTGACACGGCAGGCACAGTCGAAACCATAGCAGAAATCACTGCAGAAACACTTCACAAGACCTATGCCACCTTCTATAATCTTCACAACATGGCACTTTGCGTGTGCGGCAATATAAACCCGGAGGACATTGATAAGGTTTGTGACAAGATTCTGAAAGAAGCACCCAAGCTTTCCGTTGACAGAATATACCCTGATGAGCCAAAGGAAGTAAATCTTCCCGAAATCTGCGAAAAAATGCAGGTTTCAATGCCGATGTTCTCGGTAGGCATTAAAGACCCTGTTCAGTATGAAAGTGGCAAGGCTCTCGCTAAAAAAAGTGCCGAAATGAGCATACTTCTTCGCATAATCTTCGGCAGGGCAAGCGATTTTTATTCCCGACTTTACGAGAGTGGTCTTATCAACAGTTCTTTTTCAGCAGCATTTGATGCACATTCTGCATTCTCATATACTGAAATTTCAGGTCTTGCAAAGGACCCTGACATAGTTTATGAGGAAATAAAAAAAGAAATTGAAAGATACAGAGAAAAAGGAATAAATGCAGAGGAGTTTGAACGTGCAAAGCGTGCACTATATGCAGGCAGTGTCCGTACCTTTGATAGCACAGACGATATTGCAAACTCTTTCCTTGCATATCTTTTCTGCGGTTGCAATCTTCTTTCGGAAGCAAGCGTTATTGCAGATGTAACTCTCGAGGATGTAAACACAAGATTAAAACACGCATTCCCTGATTCTGCGTTTGCAATTTCAAAAATCCTTCCCCTTGACTAATATTTTAAGGACGGTTTAAGATTATGACACAAGTTTCATTTCCCGGGCTTTTCGGGGATAAGGTATTTAGTATTAACCCGGTCGCTTTCTCGGTACTGGGTCGGGAAATACGCTGGTACGGTATTATTATATGTGTAGGTATTATTCTGACGGTGTTGAACACTATCAGATGCGCAAAAAAAGAAGGCATTTCAACGGATGATGTTCTTGACTATGCAATATGGGCTGTTCCTTTCGGAATTATCGGTGCAAGAGCCTACTATGTTCTCACCTCACTTTCGGAATACGACAGCTTCTCTGAGGCTATCGCTATCTGGAATGGCGGTATTGCAATTTACGGTGCTGTTATAGCCGGAGCGATAACAGTATTCATTGTTTCAAAAGTTAAAAAAATAAAGTTTACCAAGATGGCGGATTCCATCGGCGCATCAATTTTTATCGGACAATTCCTTGGCAGATGGGGAAATTTCTGCAACGGCGAGGCATTTGGTACGCTGGGGGAAATTGATTTTCTTGGGAACGTGATAAAAACTCCGAATCTTGAAAACAATTATTTTCTCAGAATGTCGGTAAGCTCCGAATCCACCTTCGGAATAACTGTTCTTGCTCACCC
>JAFWWX010000312.1 GCA_017517985.1 Clostridia bacterium
CGAAGCAGTCTCAAACATTCACGGAGAAATCTCCGAATACGAGGTTGCCGACGAGCTGGAGGAAGAAGATAATTCTATCCCGGCAGACCCTACGGTAAGGAACTTCTCTTACACAATTTTGGACGATAAAATCTATTTCCGTGAGAACTCCCGTATGTCCCCGGTGGAGGTATCGGCAACCGCTGAGAACCGTATCAAGGGTATGATTGGGATAAGGGATTGCGTCCGCAACCTGATTGAACTGCAAACCGAGGATTACCCGGACAGTGAAATCAAACAGGTACAGGAAAAGCTGAACACTCTGTATGACGGCTTTACAAAGAAGTACGGACTGATTAACAGCCGTGCCAATACTTCCGCCTTTTCCGACGACAGCTCCTATGCTCTGCTCTCAGCTCTTGAGGTCATCAATGAAGATGGCGAACTGGAACGCAAGGCGGATATGTTCTTCAAAAGGACGATTAAACCGCACAAGCCGGTAACGGAGGTTGACACCGCTGACGAGGCTCTCGCTGTCTCTATGGGTGAAAAAGCCGCCATTGATATGGAATATATGATGGAGCTTTCCGGCAAAAGCGAGGAGGAATTATTCGCTGACCTAAAGGGTGTAATCTTCTTAAATCCTCTTTATGAGTACGGCAATTCTTATGAGCCGAAATATTTGATGGCAGACGAATATCTGTCGGGCAATGTTCGTGAGAAGCTGGCGACAGCCAAAAGGTCTGCGACTCTGTATCCCGAAGATTACACCGTCAATGTGCAGGCACTTGAAAAGGTGCAGCCAAAGGATTTGACGGCAAGCGAGATTTCCGTAAGGCTCGGTGCGACTTGGATACCGCCCGAAATATTCCAACAGTTTATGTTTGAGTTTCTCGACACCCCACGCTATGCACAATGGAATATCAAGGTTCACTACTCTCAGTTTACCGGCGAATGGAACATTGAGGGAAAGAGCTATGACCGTTCCAATGTAAAAGCGTACAGCACATACGGTACTTCCCGCATCAACGCATATAAGATAATTGAGGAAACACTGAACCTGAAAGATGTCCGAATATTTGACTATATCGAAGATGAGGAAGGCAGAAAGAAAGCCGTTCTCAATAAAAAGGAAACGGCAATCGCACAGGCAAAGCAGGAACTCATAAAGCAGGGCTTTCAGGACTGGATATGGGATGACCCTGCCCGCCGAGAAAAACTTACGAAAATGTATAACGAGAAATTCAATAGTATTCGTCCTCGTGAGTACGACGGAAGCCACATTGTTTTCAACGGTATGAACCCGGAAATCGAACTCCGTGAACATCAGAAAAATGCGGTTGCACACATTCTGTACGGCGGCAATACGCTGTTGGCACACGCAGTCGGTGCAGGTAAAACTTTTGAGATGGTGGCGGCTGCTATGGAGTCCAAACGACTCGGACTTTGCAATAAGTCTCTGTTCGTAGTCCCGAATCACTTAACCGAGCAATGGGCGGCGGAGTTCTTGCAGCTCTATCCGGCGGCGAATATTCTTGTTGCGACAAAGCGAGATTTTGAGACCAAGAACCGCAAAAAGTTCTGCGGTCGAATTGCTACGGGAGATTATGACGCCGTAATCATCGGTCAGTCTCAGTTTGAAAAAATACCGATGTCCATTGAAAGACAGAGGGCAATTCTTGAGCAACAGCTTGAAGAACTGACAGACGGTATTATGGATTTGAAGCGAAACCGTGGAGAAAATTTCTCCATAAAACAGCTTGAAAAGTCTAAAAAGTCCGTGAAACAAAAGCTGGAAAAGCTCAACGACCAAAGCCGCAAGGATGATGTTGTTACCTTTGAAGAACTCGGTGTGGACAGGCTCTTTATCGACGAGAGCCATTATTACAAGAACCTCTATCTTTACACCAAAATGCGTAATGTGGGCGGTATCGCTCAAACGGAAGCACAGAAATCCTCCGAC
>JAFWWX010000313.1 GCA_017517985.1 Clostridia bacterium
GTGGTAGATGCTCTTGCAATATCTCCCATACAAAACATTCGGTTATCTTCAAGCTTTTTCGAGTAACCTGCACCAACTCTCCAAAAGTCCGTAAGCGGTTTATGTTCCCAAAGTTCTTTACGATAGCTCATTTCATCAAGTTCAGCTATGCGTACACCGTCTTTATCAGGTGGCATTTTCTTTGCAGTTATATCCATTGCTATTTTAGCAAGATACATATTCGTACCTATTCCTGCAGTAGCAGTAATTCCCGTTGTTGCAAGCACATCACGAATAATTGTCATTGCCAATTCGTGTGCGGTCATTTTATAGGTATTCAGATAACTTGTAATATCCATAAACACCTCGTCAATGGAATAAACAAGAATATCTTCAGCAGAGATATATTTCAGGTACACATCATAAATTCTTGTGCTATATTCCATATAATGAGCCATTCGAGGGGGTGCTACGATATACCCAAGTGCAAGTGAAGGGTTTGTTTGTAACTCATCAGCATCGTATGATTCTCCGGTAAATTCTTTTCCGGGAGCTTTCCATTTTCTTTGACGGTTTACTTCCTTAACCCTCTGAACAACCTCAAACAATCTTGCACGGCCTGAAACACCGTGAGCTTTAAGGCTCGGTGTGACGGCAAGGCAGATTGTCTTTTCAGTTCGTGAACTGTCCGCAACAACAAGGTTAGTTTTAAGCGGATCAAGCTCTCGTTCTATACATTCGACAGAAGCATAAAACGATTTTAAGTCAATACAAAGATAAGTTCGATTTTTTCTTTGATTATCCATTTTTATGCTCCTTTCGATAGATTAAAGTACAGATATATTATACCACATTCTCTGTGTCCATTCAATGAATAAGAGAAAGTTTGTTTGTTTTTAATAACATGAGCCTATCACTCCGCAAAGAGCGATAGGCTCTGTTGTTTTATTTATCTGCTATATGAATATCCATATCCGTACTACCGATATAAACATCACGGTTTCCATCAATGGTATGATACTTGATTATAGTGTATTCAGGATATTTATACACTTGGCTGCCGCCGTCTTTATAGACAAGTTCTTCGAGAACACCATCCATTACATCCTTATTGCAATTAGCAACAATTCCGTCTAATGTTATTCTGCCTTTCTCTAAAGCCGTTTCAAGGGGCATTGTGAAGCCTTTAATGGTTATCAATACTTTGTCAACGCCATAGTAATAAAGGTTTGTATCGCTCATGTGACCGAAAGAAACAAAGCTCTGAATATCATCGCCACTTAGAGCTAATCTTTTCTGCTTTTCAGTTGAAGTTTCTACTTCCAATTCAAACTCTCGGAAGCCTTCAGTTGAAATGTCATCAGATTTAACAAGTTTCATTCCGTCATTGGTTTCTTCAGGTTTGCCCTCAAAGTAGATAACAACCATTCGACCTTTTCCGAAAAGGTAATCATAATGGTCTGTGCCATATTCAACCTTTACTTTTTCGCCCATATCACCATCTGCTTTATCTTCGATAGGTTCGACAATCATATATGATGTTGTTTCTTCTAACACCTTGCCGACAAAGCTATTTTTATAGTTATTATTCACTTTGGGATTAGGAATGTCTTTATCGTTAGTGTCAAATATTCGCCATACACCATTTACGAGAATTTCAACTGTGTTTTCTTTGCCCGTTACTTTAATGTAGGGATAACCCACACCAAAATTTGATTGGTCATTCTTTGTCGGGAACTCTGTTCCGCTAACCTCAGATGTGATTTTACCGTCATATTCAGCGGTTGATGGTCTATCGCTATCATCACCTGTGTTAGTATATAATTCTCCGTCAATCATAACCATAAGTGGTAAATCGTATTTCACAGATTGATTTTCAAAAATGTCTTGCCAACATTCAGGTGTATCAGCACCTTTTGTATAGTATTGTTTTCCGTCCATTTCATAAATCCAAAGTCCGTTCTTAACGATTGTTCCATCTTCGTATTCAATTTGAACGCAATAGGCATCACTTCCGGGTTCGAGCTTGTCTTTTTCTACTTCCTTGTCGATTGTGAAGCTCTCTAACCATGTGATTATTTCATCAAGATATTCTTCAGGAACTTCAACTTCTTCCAATGTTGTGTCATTGTAGAATAATATCCGCTTTATATTTTCCGTCTTGAAAATCTGAACATTTTTATCTCCGTTTGTGTTGCTACAAGCTATCAAGCTAAAAACCATAACTAAAGATAAGATTACAGTTATAAACCTTTTCATATATTCACCGCCTTTATTCTGTTGTGGAAATATCAGGATCGGAACCGGGAAGCATTTCATCCCAATAACCTCTGATTACTTGTTTTCCAAATATATATCCTCTGTATGAAGTAACTTTTCGAGGTTCAACCTCTGATACAAAATTTCCTTCAATATCAAAAGAATAGCCAAGACCAACATATTTCCCGGAACCGCCGTCTTGCATTGATTCAGAGCAGATGCAAAACATTGGTTTGCGATAACTATGTACGAGCGAAAAATCAATAATACCGAGGGAAATCCATACTACAACTGCACAGATTATACCTATAATAACTCTTTTCTTTTTCATTGACATCCCTCCGAACACTATTTATCGGATTTGTCTGTAAAGCCTACAATGGCGGTTATTAAGCCGATTGCACCAATGCCCCATGTGATGTAAGCAAGGTGTCCGTTGTGCGATAATTCAAGGCAAATTGCGAATAGAATTATCGCAATACCTAAACCGATTTTCTTCATAAAATCGACCTCCTTATTTAGCAAAGGCATATTCGCCCATAAATAAGATCTCGCCATTTGCATTGTCTTTAATTACGAATGTAAAAGGCTTATTGAATTTTACTTCAATGGGTTCAGGAGGCATTGCCGAACCTGCCATGCCGAGTGCGGTTACTGCTGCAGCTTCAGTTCCTTCTTCATCAACCTTTATGTATGTCTTATGTATGCTCGAATCAATCCACATATTTCCGTTATCAAACATTTTCTCAAACTCTGCATTTTCTTCAAAAGCTCTGTTTATACCGATTGTTTTTAATATGTCATTAAGTCCGGTGCTATATTCGATATTGAATTTAGGAACTGAAAGAGTGATGTATGTTGAATCCATTTCAGCCTTGTTCAAAACTTCTTCAGGCGAAAAGCTTCCGTCTGACATCATAAGATACATACTGATATTTACACCGTCTAATTTTTTTGTTTCAATATGCTCACCGTTTTCATCGAAAACATCCTGACGGGTAAGATACGGAAGTGCTACGATTGAAACTCCGTCCGTGTTCGCATAGCTCATCCACGCTCTGCGGTTCATAAAGTCTATTTCCGTCTGTGAACTATCTCTTGATGTAAACACATCTTTTTCTGTTGCACCCTTGTTAAATTCATTCAGCCATCTGCCTTTGAAGTAAACTGCATTAACGAGCATTGCCCAAAAGTCCTTGTTATCTTCGGTAATAATTGTAGGAATTTTGCCTTCGGTTTTATCATTTACCCAA